>NZ_JAFGYW010000029.1:12595-46161 GCF_017491595.1 Pseudomonas sp. 51_B | reverse complement strand
AGGCGCGCATTCTACGCTTTCCTCATTTACTGTCAAGCGTTTATTTTGAAGTTTTTTGCGAGAAACTCGTTTAGCTTCAAACACTTGACTCGCCGCGATCTCTCGTAGCGGGAGGCGAATCATACAGTGTTTAAAACCGCTGTCAACCTTCATCTCCACCGCTATCGATCAGTCGACCGAAGCGCTTCCAATCTCGCCCGAACTTATTAACTCGTTGAATCTCAAGGAGTTTTTCGTTCCGATGTCGCTGGAAGTGGGGCGCATTATAAGGGGATTCGAAAGCCCGTCAACCTTTAATTTCAAGAAAGTTCAATATTGCTCAAAAACGAAGCGGGGGAGGCTTGCGGCCTCCCCCGCTTACGCTCAGCGCTTACAAGCTAGGGAATGCAAACTGCGACGCTTCATGGCTGGAGCGTTGCGGCCAGCGCTGGGTGATCGCCTTACGGCGGGTATAGAAGCGCACGCCATCCGGCCCATAGGCGTGCAGATCACCGAAGAGCGAACGCTTCCAGCCACCAAAGCTGTGGTAAGCGACAGGAACTGGGAGCGGTACGTTGACCCCCACCATGCCTACCTCGATTTCGTCGCAGAACAGGCGCGCGGCTTCACCGTCACGGGTAAAGATGCAAGTGCCGTTGCCATACTCATGGTCATTGATCAATTGCATGGCTTGTTCCAGGCTGTTCACGCGCACCACGCACAGCACCGGGCCGAAGATCTCTTCTTTATAGATGCGCATTTCTGGGGTCACGTGATCGAACAGGGTACCGCCGACGAAGTAGCCGTCTTCATTACCCGTTACACGCAAACCACGACCATCGACCACCAGTTTGGCGCCAGCGGCCAGGCCATCGTCTATATAGCCGACTACCTTGTCACGGGCAGCAGCGGTCACCAGCGGCCCCATGTCAAGACCACAGGAAGTACCGGCACCGATCTTCAACGCCTTGATCTGCGGCTCCAGCTTGGCGATCAGTGCATCGGCAACCTGATCACCTACGCACACTGCCACCGAGATAGCCATGCAGCGCTCGCCGCACGAACCGTATGCCGCCCCCATCAGCGCACTGACCGCGTTGTCCAGATCAGCGTCGGGCATCAACACTGCGTGGTTCTTCGCACCGCCCAGAGCCTGGACGCGCTTGCCGCGCTTGGTACCTTCGGCGTAGATGTACTCGGCGATTGGCGTCGAACCAACGAAGCTCAGTGCTTTGACCTCCGGTGCTTCGATGAGCGCATCGACGGCCTCTTTATCGCCGTGCACCACGTTGAGGATACCCTTCGGCAGGCCAGCCTCCAGCAACAACTGCGCAATGAATAGCGTCGAGCTGGGATCGCGCTCGGATGGCTTGAGGATGAAGGCGTTGCCGCAGGCGATGGCCAACGGGTACATCCACAGCGGCACCATGGCTGGGAAGTTGAACGGGGTGATGCCAGCAACTACGCCCAGCGGCTGGAAGTCGGACCAGGCATCGATGTTAGGGCCAACATTGCGGCTGTATTCACCTTTAAGCACCTCTGGCGCCGCGCAGGCAAACTCGACGTTCTCGATGCCACGCTTGAGTTCACCAGCAGCGTCTTCCAGGGTCTTGCCGTGCTCTTCGCTGATCATCTGCGAGATGCGTGCTTCATTCTGCTCCAGCAGTTGTTTGAAGCGGAACATCACCTGAGCGCGCTTGGCCGGGGGGGTATTGCGCCAAGCCGGGAACGCGGCCTTGGCAGAATCGATGGCCTGCTGAACGGTCGCGCGGCTGGCCAACTCCACCTTACGCACCGCTTGGCCGGTAGAAGGATTGAAGACATCGGCGGTACGCTCGCCCTTGGTAACCAGCTCGCCGTGAATCAGGTGCTGAACAATGCTCATGCAAAACTCCAAATAAAGAAGGTTGAGTCAGGCGCGTGATCGGCTCACGCGCTCTGCGTCGAAAGCGTGATGATCAGTCGATCTTGTTCAGGGCTTCACCGACCGCGTCGAACAGACGGTCCAGCTCCTGCGGCTGAGTGTTGAAGGTTGGCCCGAACTGCAAAGTGTCGCCGCCAAAACGCACATAGAAGCCGGCCTGCCACAGCTTCATGGCCGCTTCGTAAGGCCGCACGATGGCATCACCGTCGCGGGCAGCGATTTGAATCGCGCCTGCCAGGCCATAGTTACGGATGTCGACGACATTCTTGGTGCCTTTGATGCCGTGCAATAGTTTCTCGAAGTGCGGCGCCAACTCTGCAGCCGACTGCACCAAGTTCTCTTTTTGCAGAAGGTCGAGCGCAGCAATACCGGCGGCGCAGGCGACAGGGTGCGCCGAGTAGGTGTAGCCGTGAGGAAATTCGACGGCGTATTCCGGAGTCGGTTGGTTCATGAACGTCTGGTAGATCTCGCTGGAGGCGATCACTGCCCCCATCGGAATGGCACCGTTGGTGACCTGCTTGGCGATGCACATCAGGTCTGGGGTGACACCGAAAGCCTCGGACCCAGTCATGGCACCCATACGGCCGAAACCTGTGATGACCTCGTCGAAGATCAGCAGGATGTTGTGCTGCGTACAGATCTCACGCAACCGCTTGAGGTAGCCCTTGGGCGGCGGCAGCACACCGGCGGAACCTGCCAGCGGCTCGACAATTACGGCTGCAATGTTCGACGCATCGTGCAGCTCGATCAGCTTGAGCATTTCATCTGCCAAGGCGATACCACCCTCCTCCGGCAGGCCTTTGGAGAAGGCATTCACCGGCAGCACGGTGTGGGGCAGGTGGTCGACGTCCAGCAATTGGCCGAACATCTTGCGGTTGCCATTGACGCCACCCAAGCTGGTACCCGCGATGTTAACCCCGTGATAGCCACGCGCACGGCCAATGATCTTGGTCTTGGTGGCCTGGCCTTTTAGGCGCCAGTAGGCACGCACCATTTTCAACGCGGTGTCGCAGCACTCGGAGCCCGAGTTGGTATAGAAGACATGGTTCAGGTCGCCGGGCGTCAGTTCAGCGATCTTCTCGGCGAGCTGGAACGAAAGCGGGTGGCCGAACTGGAATGCCGGGGAGTAATCGAGAGTACCCAGCTGACGTGCGACTGCCTCGGTGATTTCCTTGCGGGTATGCCCGGCACCACAGGTCCACAGACCTGAGAGGGCATCGAAGATTCGCCGGCCCTTGTCGTCTACCAGGTGATTGCCATCGGCCGCCACAATCAAGCGCGGGTCGCGCTGGAAGTTACGGTTGGCGGTGTAGGGCATCCAGTGGGCATCGAGCTTCAGCTGGCTGGCGATACCTGGAGTGACGGCTTCGGGCATGTTCATCGGCGGGGTCCTTGAAAGACTGTTAGGCAACGATGGATGTTGTTGCAGCTAAATTGGCACGGCGATAAAGTCTGAAAAAGCCTACATTTCTAATCTTCAGTTAGCGCAAGACTAAACTTATGAGCCGACGCCCCGACCCTCTCGCCCAGGTAAGTGATTTCGATATCCGCTTGCTGAAAATTTACCGAAGCGTCGTTGAATGCGGAGGGTTCTCCGCTGCGGAGAACGTGCTGGGCATAGGCCGCTCGGCCATCAGTCAGCAGATGAACGATCTCGAACAACGCCTGGGCTTACGTTTGTGTCAGCGCGGCCGCGCTGGCTTCTCGCTGACCGAGGAAGGCCGCGAGGTGTACCACTCGGCACTGCAATTGCTCAGTGCGCTTGAAACTTTCCGCACCGAGGTCAATGGCCTGCACCAGCATTTGCGCGGCGAGCTCAACATCGGCCTGACCGATAACCTGGTTACCCTGCCACACATGCGCATCACTCATGCCCTGGCCGAACTCAAGGACCGCGGCCCCGAAGTTCGTATCCAGATCCGCATGATTTCCCCCAGCCAGGTCGAGCAAGGCGTGCTGGACGGCAGTCTGCACGTCGGTGTGGTGCCGCAGACCAGCCCACTTTCAGGCCTGGAATATCAATCGCTGTACAGCGAGCGTTCACAGCTTTATTGCGCGGTTGGCCACCCGTTGTTCTACGCCGACAACCAGCAGATAGACGATGAGCGCCTGAACAGCCAGGAGGCCATCGCCCCTACCTTCCGCCTGCCTGCAGAGATTCAGGCGCATTACCAGGCCCTCAATTGCACCGCCAGTGCCTCAGACCGCGAAGGCATGGCTTTTCTGATCCTGACTGGGCGCTACATCGGCTATCTTCCGGACCATTACGCGACCTTCTGGGTCCAGCAGGGCCGCCTGCGCGCGCTCAAACCGGCGCAACGGTTCTACGACCTGAGCCTGAGCTGGGTGACCCGCAAGGGCCGTCGGCCAAATCTGGTATTGGAAAGCTTCCTCGAAAGCCTGGCTGCGACACGCTGATGCCCGCTTCTGACGCTAAGGCTTGTCAGGCCAGCACAGGCAGGTAATCTTGTCCGACATTCGTTGCCACAGACCTGTCCGGAATCGTCCATGACCCTAGAAGTCCCAGCGCATCGCCTCCCCGCCTCGGGCAAGCCCGCCGGCCGTATCCGCCAGAAGAACGAACAGGCCATCATCCAAGCCGCCGAAGACGAATTCGCCCGTCATGGTTTCAAAGGCACCAGCATGAACACCATCGCGCTGAAAGCCGGCTTGCCCAAGGCCAACCTGCATTACTACTTCACCAACAAACTCGGCCTGTACATCGCCGTGCTGAGTAACATCATCGAATTGTGGGACAGCACCTTCAACGCCTTGAGCGTCGACGACGACCCGGGCACCGCGCTGAGCCATTACATACGTACCAAAATGGAGTTCTCCCGGCGCAACCCTCAGGCCTCGCGGATCTTCGCAATGGAAGTGATCAGCGGCGGCAGTTGCCTCACCGAGTACTTCAGCGCCGACTACCGGGAGTGGTTCCGCGGCCGGGCTGCTGTATTCCAAGCCTGGATCGAAGCCGGAAAAATGGACCCGGTGGACCCCGTGCACCTGATCTTCCTGCTGTGGGGCAGCACCCAACACTATGCCGACTTCGCTACCCAGATCTGCCAGGTCACCGGCCGGAGCCGGCTGACCAAGCAAGATATGGAAGATGCCAGCAATAACCTTATCCACATCATTCTCAAAGGCTGCGGCATCACGCCGAGCGCCTGACGTTCATTTATGCCTTCTACCTTGCTTGAGCTCTGCGAATTTCGCGAGGAAATCCGCAAGAGCCGCTTCATCACCCTTGCCGCCCCGATCACCAGTGCGGCCGAAGCCATGAGCTTCATCGAACGCCACAGCGACGTGGCCGCCACCCACAACTGCTGGGCATGGAAGATCGGCGGGCAGTACCGCAGCAATGACGATGGTGAACCAGGCGGAACCGCCGGGCGGCCAATCCTGGCGGCCATCGAAGCACAGGATTGCGACCAGGTCGTGGTGCTGGTAATCCGCTGGTACGGCGGCATTCAATTGGGCACCGGGGGGCTAGCCCGCGCCTATGGGGGTGGCGCCAACAAATGCCTGCAACAGGCGCCCAAACGGCTGCTGGTAAAGCGCAGCGAATTCGTTTGCAGGTGTACGTTCAGCGAACTGGCGCTGGTGAAACTGCGCCTGGCAGAGGTCGACGGTCTTGTGCTGGACGAGCAGTTCACCGCCAATGGCGTCGACCTTGAAATCGCGCTGGGTGAAGAGCACCTGAGCACCTTGCAACAGCAGTTGGCCGATCTGAGCCGCGGCCGAATCATCTTGCAGGCCCGCTGAGACTTGCCCACATCAACTGTGGGCCGGCCTGTGGATAAGCTTGGGGCACTCCGCTGCATCCCATGCCAGCAAAGGCCTGCGGAGCATTGAGCATATTTTGATCAGCGTTTGATGACAGCACCAAGTGACTGAACTGTGGTGAGTTATCCCCAGTGCGAACGACAGATCGCGGGCAGGCTTGCGCACAATTACTGTGGATCAGCCTGTGGATAACCCGTGAGCCAACCGTTCAGTGCCCGGCTCACTCAGGGCCGGGCGTAGCTGTACATTTTTTAGCCAGACGCTAGGCAGGCACACCTGACGGCACTGCAGTATGCTCAATTGTTTTCCGACTCCCATAAAGGAATCTTCCAATGGCAACTTCGAGAACTGCCCTCATCATCGGCGCATCCCGCGGCCTAGGCCTGGGTTTGGTCCAGCGCCTGCAGGAAGATGGCTGGAGCATCACCGCCACCGTGCGCAATCCCCAGCAGCCCGGCGCCCTGGCCGATGTCCCGGGCGTGCGCATTGAACAACTGGAAATCAATGACGCCGCTCAACTCGACGGCCTCAAGCAACGCCTGCAAGGTGAGGTATTCGACCTGGTGTTCGTCAACGCTGGCGTCATGGGCCCTCTGCCGCAGGACCTCGAAGCGGTAAGCAGCCAGGCCGTTGGCGAGTTGTTCATGACCAATGCCGTAGCCCCGATCCGTGTCGCCCGCCGCCTGGCAGGCCAGCTGCGGGAAAACACTGGCGTGCTGGCGTTCATGAGCTCGATCCTGGGCAGCGTAACCATCCCCGACGGCGGCGAACTGTGCCTATACAAAGCCAGCAAGGCGGCTCTCAACTCGATGATCAATAGCTTTGTGGTCGAACTGCAGCGCCCGGACCTGTGCGTACTGGCCATGCACCCCGGCTGGGTGAAGACTGACATGGGCGGTGAAAACGCGGAAATCGACGTGCTCACCAGCACTCGGGGCATGCTGGAACAGATCAAGGCGCAAAGCGGCAAGGGTGGCCTACGCTTCATCAACTACAAAGGCGAGCCGCTGACGTGGTGAGATGAATACCGACCGGCCGGGCGCAATACCCGGCCGAGCCCTGTAGAATGTCGGCAACCGTTCCTGATTCGAGACATTCCCCCTATGTATGATTGGCTCAATGCCCTGCCCAAGGCAGAACTACACCTGCACCTCGAAGGTTCGCTGGAGCCCGAACTGCTCTTCGCACTGGCCGAGCGCAACAAGATTGCCCTGCCATGGAATGACGTAGAAACCCTGCGCAGCGCCTATGCGTTCAATAACCTGCAAGAGTTTCTCGACTTGTACTATCGCGGCGCGGACGTACTTCGCACCGAGCAGGATTTCTATGACCTGACCTGGGCCTACCTGCAACGCTGCAAGGCACAGAACGTGATTCATACCGAACCGTTCTTCGACCCGCAGACCCACACTGACCGCGGCATCGCGTTCGAAGTGGTGCTCAATGGCATCAACCAGGCACTCAAGGATGGCCGCGAGCAACTGGGCATCAGCAGCGGCCTGATCCTGAGCTTCCTGCGTCACCTCAGCGAAGAGCAAGCGCAAAAGACCCTAGACCAGGCCATGCCGTTCCGCGACGCGTTCATCGCTGTCGGTCTGGACAGTTCGGAGATGGGCCACCCGCCAAGCAAGTTCCAGCGCGTGTTCGACCGCGCCCGCAGCGAAGGTTTCGTGGCTGTCGCCCACGCCGGTGAGGAGGGCCCGCCCGAGTACATCTGGGAAGCGTTGGACCTTCTGAAGATCAAGCGGATCGACCACGGCGTACGCGCCATCGAAGACGAGCGCCTGATGCAGCGCATCATCGACGAGCAGATCCCGCTCACTGTTTGCCCCTTGTCCAATACCAAGCTTTGCGTGTTCGACGATATGAGCCAACACAACATCCTCGATATGCTCGAGCGTGGCGTCAAGGTGACAGTCAACTCGGACGACCCGGCCTACTTCGGCGGTTATGTCACCGAGAACTTCCACGCCCTGCACACCCACCTGGGCATGACCAAAGACCAGGCTCGCAAGCTGGCGCAGAACAGCCTGGATGCTCGCCTGATCTGAAGCCGTCACCCCACCTGCAAAGTCGCCACGCGGGCGATGCGGTTGATCTGCTGCACACCTTCGGCAGAAATCTGCAGCACCCGCGTGCCTTCAGGTTCGCGTATCCAGCCAGACTGAAGAAACAGTTTGAGCAATGCCTGGCCAAGGCTGCCGCCCAAGTGCGGCCCTTGGTCGCTCAACTCATTGTTGTGGCAGACCGAACAGCCGCCTTGGCGTCGTGATGCCAGCGCGTCAATGTAGACCCCGATGGCCGCCAGTTGAGCCCGCCCCTCATCGCTCACCGTGAGCTCCCGCTCACTGCCCACCAGCCAACCAGCCACTACCAGCCGATGGTACAGTTCAGCCGCCAGTTCGCCGCCCAAGTGGTCACCACAGCGGCGCGCCCTGCGCATCGCCATTGGCAATTGAAGTACCTCGGTATGCCGCCTGTTTTGCGCAACCAACTGCACACTGGCCAACGCTTCGACGGCGACCCCGACCTGGGGAGTGGCGAGCCTGAAGTAGCGCTTGCGGCCCCGCGCCTCGAGCCTGAGCAGGCCTGCCGAAGACAGCAGCGACAAATGCGCACAGGCAGAAGACGAGGTCAGCCCGGTCATCATCGCCAGTTCATCGGTCGGCCTCGGGGTGCCATCGATCAGCGCCCATAACATCGCGCTGCGCTTGGGGTCGGCCATCAGGCCGGCAATCTGACTGATACTGCTGACTGCATTCATATCCCTATTTCTCCCGCGTGATCACGTCTGGTTTCCAGAGGCCAGCCTTGGCTACGCTAATCGCCCCCAAGGCAAAGTGCTCGACCGCCAGTATAAGCCGCAGAAAAGCCGCATCCGGCAGCTCGGAACCTGTGCAGGTAAGCCCGAATGACGCTGGGTAGGGTGACCCTCGAATCGGTCGATGTGGCGGGCAAAGCTCTACAAACCAGAGCAGGAGGGAAAATACTGGGCATAAGGAAGGATGGCCCAGAGCGTGCTGCGACTCTGCCGACAGTACCCTTCCTCAAGTAGCGCAACTCAAAGCGAAGCTTCTACTTCAATTCAGCCGAAGCCTATGGAAACTTCAGACAAACCCTTGAGACAACGCCCCGACCGCCAGTCCGAACACCCGCTCGGGCCATGGCAACGGTTGTGCGCAGCGCTACACTATCTGCGCCCCTCTTGCCAATCGGAGGTATGCCGCGATGAAAATTGTCGTCAGTACGTCGACCCGCAACCCCAACTGCCCCTGGCAGGTCAGGCTCGACCAGCATGTAGTGAGTTTTCGCAGCGAAGCCGAGGCCCGCGCCTTCGTCGCTACCCTGCAAAATCGCCTGCAGGCCCCTCACTCGCTCATGCAGGGCGCGCTGCCTGAAAGCGCCGGGTCAGCAATGCGACACTGACCACCAGCACCCCGCATAAACTGATTACCAGGCTCATGGGTATTGCACTCCCGTCATGTAGCACACCGACCAGCGCTGCTGCAGCGGCAGCGACGCTGAACTGCAGGCAGCCCATCAATGCCGACGCGCTACCCGCCCGAGCGCCCTGGCCGCTCATGGCACAGGCGGCCGCGTTTGGAATGATGCACCCTAGGCTGGCGATGCAGACGAACAGCGGCACCAGCAATGGCCACAGCGCAGCGGGTTGCAGGGCCGCAACAGCCAACAGCGAGAGGCCCGCCGCGAGGTACACCCAGACCGCACGGCTCAGCAGAAATGCCGGGCCTCGCTTGACCAGAAGGCGCGCATTGACCTGAGCGACCAGGATGAAGCCAGCAGCATTGGTGCCGAACAGCCACCCATAATGTTCAGCAGGTACGCCGTAGAGCTTTATGAAGACGAAAGGTGAACCAGCGATGTAGGCAAACATACCAGCAATGGCGATCCCCCCCGTCAACGCGTGGCCGAGGAACACACGGTCGGCCAACAGACGCAGGTATTGGCGCAAGGCACCCGACAGTGGCTGGCGCGGCATATGCGCCGGCAAGCTTTCCGGCAGGCCAAGGGTTACGGCCAATAAGCTGGCTGCACTGAACAGGCTTAGCGCCAGGAAGATCGACTGCCAACCGGCGAAGTTCACCAGCACCCCACCCAGCATCGGTGCCAGGATCGGAGCCAAGCCCATCACCAGCATCAACTGCGAGAACACCTTGGCAGACGCCACGGGGTCGCACTTGTCGCTGACGATGGCCCGCGACAGGACCATGCCGGCGCAACCGCCCAGCGCCTGGACAAAGCGAGCGATGATCAACGTGTCGAGGTTGGGCGCATAGGCGCAGGCCAATGAGGCCAGGGTGAACAAAGCCACCCCGAATACCAAAGGCTTGCGCCGACCAAACCGATCTGCCACAGGCCCATAGGCCAGCTGACCGATCGACAAGCCAAGGAAATAGGCCGCAAGAGTGGCCTGTACGTGTTTTTCATCGGTGGCGAACGCCTGCGCCATGGCCGGGAAGGCGGGCAGGTAGAAGTCGATCGCCAAGGGCCCGAACGCACTGAGTGCGCCCAGAATCAGCACCATTCGCAGGTTCATCAGAAATCCATAGCATGCTAAGCAAGCCGCTAAGTCTACCTGCGTCGGGCCCTGTGTGTCGCGATCAGGCTGCGGTTATGTCAACTCGGCCTGGTAGCCTTCTTCACGAATGGCCGCCAGCACCTGCTCAGCCGTCAGTGTGCTCTGCACGTTGACTTTTTTGCCGGCCAGATCCACGTCAACCTTGGCTTGTGCATCCAGCGCCTGCACTGCGTGTGTCACAGCTTTCACACAATGGCCACAGGTCATGCCTTGTACATTGAACACTTGCATGGGGAATGCCTCCTTCGGGGTTTTGTCCAGTTTCAAGCTTGCCATCGGGTCAAGGTCAAGTTCTGCGTTGCGCGGCCGGGCTGGAAATCCGCGCGCACCTCAGCCAAGCTGCGCCTTTGACGATCGCGCATGCAGGAGGTTTTTCATGTTCAGGACAGCAGTGGGCGCAGTCGGGCTACTAGCCGCACTAGCCGCAGTGCCCCCGGCCAGCGCCGAGAGCAACTCGGATTACAGCGTACTGATCATTTCCCGGGAACGCCTGGAGGTGGCGACCAGTTGCGAGATCGGCGTGTACCTCAATGACCAGCTTTCCGGTCGGCTATTCCAAGAGCAGTCCACATCCTTCAACCTGCCGCCTGGCCCGGTGGACGTGCGCCTGCGCCTGCTGCCTGGGCAAATGCCCGGCTGCGCTGCCGGTATCGAGGACCAACGCAGCACACGGCTCAACCTGCAAGCGGGGCAGATCAACAAATACCGTATTGCCATGGGCCACAATGGCCTTGAGTTGCGACGAGCCAGCCTGGGCTATTGACCTTCCCTGCGTGGCAAGGTTGATGCTGTGCCCAAGCCCTGCCGAGGAGCAAAGCCATGCCCGCCACCACACTGCCAAGCCGAACCGTGGAACTACAGATCACCGGTATGACCTGCGCCAGCTGCGTCGGCCGGGTCGAGCGAACATTGGGCAAGCTACCAGGGGTCGAACAAGTTAGCGTCAACCTGGCCAATGAACGGGCTCATCTGCAAGTGCAGCAGGCAGTCGACGATGCACTGTTGATCAGCGCCGTCGAAAAAGCCGGCTACAGCGCCAGCCTGCCACAAGCCACGGAAAGTGCCCGGCAAGACACCCAGTGGCGGCTGCGCACCGAGCGCCTGGCCGTCGTGGCCGCCTTGCTGCTGGCACTGCCGTTGGTCTTGCCCATGCTGGTGCAGCCGTTCGGCCTGCATTGGATGCTACCTGCCTGGGCGCAATTGGCCCTGGCCACACCCGTGCAATTCATACTCGGCGCACGCTTTTACCAGGCCGCCTATAAAGCTGTGCGCGCCGGTGCTGGCAACATGGATCTGCTAGTGGCCTTAGGCACCAGCGCAGGTTACGGCCTGAGCCTATACCAGTGGGCCACGGCCCCGGTCGGCACGGCCCCGCACCTGTATTTCGAAGCGTCGGCGGTGGTGATAGCCCTGGTATTGCTGGGCAAGTACCTTGAAAGCCGCGCCAAGCGCCAGACCGCCAGTGCCATCCGCGCGCTGGAGGCATTGCGCCCGGAACGCGCCTTGCGGGTGGTTGATGGCCACGAAGAGGAAGTTGCGATCAGCGCGCTGCGCCTGGACGATCGGGTGCTGGTCAAACCCGGCGAGCGCTTCCCGGTCGACGGTACCGTCGAAGAAGGCAGCAGCCACGCTGACGAAGCGCTGATCAGTGGCGAGAGCCTACCGGTGGCCAAACAACCCGGCGACCGCGTCACTGGCGGAGCCATCAACGGCGAAGGCCGGCTGCTGATTCGCACCGAGGCGCTAGGCGCGCAGACCGTGCTGGCCCGCATCATCCGCCTGGTTGAAGACGCACAAGCGGCCAAAGCACCGATCCAGAAGCTGGTCGACCGGGTCAGCCAAGTATTCGTCCCTGCGGTGCTGGTGCTGGCAGTAATCACCTTAATCGGCTGGTGGCTGGCCGGCGCGCCGGTGGAGACGGCGTTGATCAATGCTGTCGCCGTACTGGTGATCGCCTGCCCCTGTGCCCTGGGCCTGGCCACGCCGGCTGCGATCATGGCCGGAACGGGCGTCGCGGCGCGCCACGGCATTCTGATCAAGGATGCCGAAGCGCTGGAACGCGCCCATGCAGTCAACCGCGTGGTGTTCGACAAGACCGGGACTCTCACCTCCGGCAGCCCGCGGGTCGTTCACAGCCAGGCGCAGGGGATCGACCACGCCGAATTCATGCGCCTGGCCGGCGCCCTGCAGCGGGGCAGCGAACACCCCCTGGCCAAGGCGGTGCTGGCTGTTTGCACCGAGCAGGGCCTGGACGTGCCTGAAGTGAGCGATAGCCTCTCACTCTCCGGCCGCGGCATTGCCGGTTTCGTACGGGGCCGCGCGTTGGCGCTTGGCAACCGCCGCCTGCTCGATGAAAGCGGCCTACAACCTGGCGAGTTGGCGAGCAAGGCACAAGCCTGGGAAGCCGAGGGGCGCACGCTGTCCTGGCTGATTGAGCAGGGTGAGGCGCCACGCGTACTCGGCCTGCTGGCGTTCGGCGACAGCCTCAAGCCCGGCGCCGAGCAAGCCATCGCTGCACTGCACGCCCGCCATATCAGCAGCCACTTGTTGACCGGCGACAACCACGGCAGCGCCAAGGTGGTGGCTGACGCCCTCGGTATCGATGATGTGCACGCCCAAATGCTACCGGCCGATAAGACCGCCACCGTAGCTGCGCTGAAAAAGGACGGGGTGGTGGCCATGGTCGGCGACGGTATCAACGATGCCCCGGCCCTGGCCGCTGCCGACATCGGCATCGCCATGGGCGGAGGTACTGACGTGGCCATGCAGGCTGCGGGCATCACGCTGATGCGGGGTGACCCGCGGCTGGTCCCGGCTGCGCTGGAAATCAGCCGCAAGACCTACGCGAAAATCCGTCAGAACCTATTCTGGGCCTTCATCTATAACCTGATCGGCATCCCCTTGGCCGCACTGGGTTACCTCAACCCGGTCATGGCCGGGGCTGCCATGGCGCTGTCCAGCGTCAGCGTGGTCAGCAATGCCCTGTGGTTGAAAACCTGGGCACCCACCAGCAGCGCCGAGGAGGCCCAATGAACATTGGCCAGGCGGCCCGCCGCAGCGGGCTCAGCACTAAGATGATCCGCTATTACGAGGCCATTGGTTTACTCAAACCGGCCACGCGCAGTGACAGCGGCTACCGCGTTTACCACGCCGAAGACCTGCATAGCCTGGCGTTCATCAAGCGCTCTCGCGACCTGGGGTTTTCTTTGGATGAAGTGGGCAAGTTGCTGACTCTGTGGCAGGACCGCGGGCGCGCCAGTGCCGATGTCAAGGCCCTGGCCACGCGGCACATCGCTGAGCTGAACCGGCGCATCGAGGAGCTGGTGAGTCTGCGTGACACGCTGGGGGACCTGGTTGCCCACTGCCAGGGAGACGATCGACCGGATTGCCCCATTCTCAAGGACCTGGCCAAAAACGCGGGCTGCTGCCATTGAGGAGCTTGGTTCGCACTCCACGGCATAGGGATGCGACAACGTAATAATTGTTTGGTATGCCATATTAGCCTGCCGCCGACCGAATCGTCGTCAAATGCGACTTCGCCCAATACATACGGGCGTCTGACCTAATTTTTCCCTGGGTGCTGCCGATGTAGTTGCTACCTGCCTCGCGTGCAAAAAACAAAACCCCGGGAGCGTCGATGAATATCAAACAAAAACTGACTTGGGCCTTCGCGGTGATCGCGGGCTTGCCCATCGTCCTCGTAGCCACCCTGGTGGTCCTCAACCTGCGCGGCGAAGCCCGCGACGGTTTCCTCGACAGCAGCAGCCGGGAAATCCGTCAGGTCAGCAATGCAATGAACATCTTCTTCCAGGGCATCGACCAGAATGTCGCCTACCTGGCCTCGCAGCCGATGGTGGCGGCCACCGGCACCAACCTGAACAAGTACATGAGCGCCACCCCGTCCAACGAACTGGGTGAACAGGATCAGCAGCTCATGGACTTCTTCACCCGTCTGGCAGAGTCTCACCCAGGCTATGCCTATGTTTCCTACGGCGTGAGTGACGGCGGCTATGTGTGCTGGCCAGCCGGGCAGAAGTTCGTCAACTACGACCCGCGCCAGCGCCCGTGGTATCAGCAGGCCATGGCCAACCCCGGCAAGACCGTACGTACTGGCGCCTACTACTGGGCTGCCGACGATGCAGTGCTGATCAGCACCGTACGCGCCGTACCCAACCAGCTGGGCAACCCAGGCGGGGTGGTCAACATCGATGTTTCGCTCAAGGGCCTGACCGAGATCGTGAAACAGATCAAGCTGGGTGAAAGCGGGTACCTGATGCTGGTGGAAAGCAACGGCAATGTCATGGTCGACCCCCGCGATGCCAGCCACAACTTCAAGCAGCTGGGCAGCTTCGGTGATGGCTATGCCGAGCTGGCCAAGGCCGGCAAAGGTCTGGTCGAGGTGCAGATCAACGGTGAGCGCTACATGGCCAACGTCTACCCGGACGAGAAACTGGGCTGGACCTTCATCGGCCTGATCCAGCAAAGCGAAGTGATGCAGACCACCACACGCCTGACCTGGCTGATCGGGGCTATCGCGCTGGTGCTGGCAGCCGTGTTCGCCGTGCTGGGCGCGGCGTTCGCCAAACTGATCGTGCGCCCGATCAACAGCGTCACCAGCGGCCTGGAAGACATTGCCCAAGGCGAAGGCGACCTGACCCGCAACCTCGACGTGCGTGGGCGCGACGAAACTGCGCAACTGGCGAACTGGTTCAACCAGTTCCTTGGCGCCATCCGTAGCCTGATCCAGCACATCGGCTCAGCCGCCAGCAAGATCCTCAGCACCTCCACCAGCTCGACCCAGGTTTCCAGCGACATGGCCGAGGCCGCCGGGCGCCAGCGTGAAGCCGTGGACATGGTCTCCACAGCATTCCACGAGATGGTCGCAACCGCCAACGAAGTGGCCCGTTCGTGCAGCCAGGCTGCGCAATCGGCCGATAGCGGCCAGCAGCAGGCCCGTGAAGGGCAGCAACAGATCGACGCGGCAGTCAGCAGCGTGGACCGCCTCAGCCAGGAAATCGAACAGTCGGCCCAGTCGATCCAGCAACTGGAACGCGACAGTAACGCCATTCAGTCCATCCTCGGCACCATTCGCTCGATTGCCGAGCAAACCAACCTGCTGGCGCTGAACGCCGCCATCGAGGCGGCCCGCGCGGGTGAACAGGGACGTGGTTTTGCCGTGGTGGCCGATGAAGTTAGGGCGCTGGCCAAACGCACCGCTGACTCGACCGCCGAAATCGATGGCTTGTTGGGCAACCTGGCCAGCCGCACGGCAGAAGTGGCTGGGCAGATGCATGCCAGCCTGGAGGTGTCGCAGCAGTCGGTCAGCCGCATCGGTATGGCCCGTGACAGCTTCGGGCAGATTCGCGAGTCGGTAGACATCATCCGCGACATGAACACGCAGATCGCTACGGCAGCCGAAGAACAGCACCAGGTGGCCGAGGACATCAACCGGCACATCAGCCAGATTCATGGCGACGCGCAGTTGGTAGCTGAGTTGGCCCAGGCAGCGCGCCAGGACTCCGAGAGCCTTGCCGGGCTGTCCAATGAACTGGATGCCCTGGTACGCCGCTTCCGCACCTGAGTACCGATGCCCCGGCCCTTTCGCGGGTTTACCCGCGAAAGGGCCGGGGCGGTCTACATCAAAACTTCAGTTCTCCCGGCGTCGCTCCAAACAATTGCTTGAAGGCCGCGATGTAGGCAGAGGTCGAATCATAGCCACAGCCCAGCGCCGCGTCGGTCACGCTTTGCCCCGCCTCCAGCAACGCAAGCGATGACAACAAACGCATCCGCTGGCGCCAGTTGCGAAAACTCAGGCCGGTTTGGCGCTGAAACAAACGCATCAAGGTCTTTTCCGAGCACCCTAATTTCGCCGCCCATCGTTGCAAGGTATGCGCCTTGTCCGGCTCGGCGATCAGGCTGTTACACAACGCCTGCAGGCCTGGATGGCTCGGCAAAGGCACAGAGAACCCAACCTCCGGTAACGTGCGCAGCTGGTCCAGCAATACGCTGACCAGGCGCCCTTCGGCGCTATCGCCTTCAGGGTACTCGACCGGCATCAGGCAGAACTGCTTGATCAGCTCACGGGCCAAGGGCGTCACTTCCAGTACCCGACAGTGCCCTGGCGCCCATTGGCACGCATCACGACGGATGTACAAACTACGCATCTCAGCCTGCCCGGATGCCACCACATCGTGCTCCACGCCAGCGGGTATCCAGACGCCCCACTGCGGCGGAGCGAAATAATTGCCACCGTTGGTATAAACCCCCAGTACGCCGCTGATCGCATAACAGAACTGGACCCAATCATGGCTGTGTCGCGTCGCATAGGAACCGGCGTGAAGGCTTTCGACACGCGCATAGACAGGCCGGGGCAAGTGTCCCAAGGCTGGAATAGCGCGAGGATGTCCGATCAACTGCATAGCCAATTCTTGTAGTGCCGAGCAGCCAAGCCTATCAGAGATCGCCTTCGCCTCACCGCTCGACGATAACCGTCACCCCCTGCCCGCCCGCTGCACAAATGGAAATCAGCCCGCGGCCTTTACCGGCCTTGGCCAGCAACTTCGCCAGGTTGGCCAGAATCCGCCCGCCAGTCGCTGCGAAGGGGTGCCCTGCCGCCAATGAACTGCCCTTGACGTTGAGCTTGCTGCGATCGATGCGCCCCAAGGGCGCATCCAGCCCTAACCGGTCACGGCAGTATTGGGCATCCTCCCAGGCTTTGAGGGTGCATAGCACCTGAGCGGCGAAGGCTTCATGGATTTCGTAGTAATCGAAGTCCTGCAAGGTCAGGCCATTACGCGCCAGCAGCCGCGGCACCGCGTACACCGGCGCCATCAGCAGCCCCTCTTGGCCTGTGACGAAATCCACGGCAGCGGTTTGGCCATCGACCAGATACGCCAGCACTGGCAGGCCCTGCTCTTGAGCCCACTGCTCGCTACCCAGCAGCACCATCGAAGCACCATCGGTCAATGGCGTGGAGTTGCCGGGCGTCAATGTGCCCAGGCCGCTGCGGTCGAAGGATGGCTTGAGCCTGGCCAGTTGCTCAAGGGTCAGATCGGTACGCAGATTGTTGTCACGGGCCAAGCCCAAAAAAGGCGTCAGCAGGTCATCTTGCCAACCTTCGTTGTAGGAGGCCGCCAGGTGCCGATGGCTGTGCAACGTCAGTGCGTCCTGCTCGGCGCGGTCGATGCCCCAGGTTTGCGCCATGCGCTCGCAGTGCTCGCCCATCGACAGCCCGGTGCGCGGCTCGCCGTTACGCGGCAGCTCGGGTTTGAGATGGCTCGCCCGTATTTGCAGAAACGGCTTGAGTCGCTCGGCCAAGGTTTTGCCACGGTTAGCCTGCAAGAGGATACGCCGAAGCCCTTCATTGACCCCGATCGGTGCATCGGACGTGGTATCCACGCCGCCGGCAATGCCACTGTCGATCTGCCCGAGGGCAATCTTGTTGGCCACCAGCAGCGCAGCCTCCAGGCCAGTACCGCAGGCTTGCTGGAGATCGTAGGCAGGCGTCTGCGCCGACAGACGGGAGCCGAGTACGCATTCGCGGGTCAAGTTCATGTCCCGCGAATGCTTGAGCACAGCCCCTGCCACCACTTCCCCCAATTGCAGCCCGTGCAAGCGATAACGCTCGATCAGGCCCTCCAGGGCCGCAGTCAGCATCGCCTGGTTGCTGGCGTTGGCGTAAACGCCATTGGAGCGGGCGAAGGGAATACGGTTGCCGCCCAGGATCGCGACCCGACGAGTTGAGCTCATGCGTATAGTCCTCCGTTAACCATTCGATCCGTACAGCCTAGGTGTTTTTGCCGCATTCGAACGACCTTGGCATAAAGTTGGTCCACACTTGCAAGCTTGCCTTCAGGGAGACCCGCACATGAGCGATCGCTATCTCGGCTTTGCCAACTCCAACCTAGGGCGTCGCCTGGTAGATGCCCTTGGCCTGCCGAGCCCGGCGCCGCTGGAGCGCTGGCAGGCAGGCCGCCTGCGCCCGGTTGAAGGCGCGCTGGTGCTAGGTGGCGGCCCCTTGGCAAAGCAAGTCGAAGCCATTGCCCCGCGACTGACCGACACCCTCTACAGCTTCAATGGCCAAGGCCTGCAGTCACCTCAATGGGTCGCCGGGCTTGGGCCCAAGCTCAAGGCCGTGGTGTTCGACGCCAGCCATTTGTCCGACAGCGACCAGCTCAAGCAGTTGCGCGAGTTCTTCCAGCCATTGCTGCGCAGCCTTGCCGCTTGTGCTCATGTGGTAATTCTCGGGCGCGCTCCACAGACCCTCGACGACCCGCTTGCCAGTGTCGCACAGCGTGCCCTCGAGGGGTTCAGCCGCTCGCTGGCCAAAGAACTGCGCAACGGCGCCACCGCGCAATTGTTGTATGTGGACGAAGGCGCGGACGAGCAACTGGAGGGTGCGCTGCGCTTCTTCCTGTCGCCCAAAAGTGCTTTCATTTCGGGCCAGGTGTTGCACCTGCAGGCCTGCACTGCCCAGGTCGAAGACTGGACCCGCCCCCTCGGTGGCCGCCGCGCCCTGGTCACTGGTGCGGCACGGGGCATCGGCGCCGCCATCGCGCAAACCCTGGCACGTGATGGTGCTCAGGTAATGCTGCTGGATGTGCCGCAAGCACAGCAGGAACTCGATGCACTGGCCGCTCGCCTTGGCGGCAAGGCCCTGGGGCTGGACATCTGCGCCAGCGATGCGCCTGCCAGGCTGCTCGAAGCGCTGCCCGAGGGCATCGATATCGTGGTGCACAATGCTGGCATCACCCGCGACAAGACCCTCGCCAACATGACCCCGGAGTACTGGGATGCGGTGATGGCGGTTAACCTCAAGGCCCCGCAACTGCTAACCAAGGCTTTGCATGACGCAGGCGCGTTGGGCGATAACGCGCGGATCACCCTGCTGGCGTCGGTCAGCGGCATCGCCGGCAACCGCGGCCAGGCAAACTATGCCGCGAGCAAGGCCGGCCTGATCGGTTTTGCGCAAGCCTGGGCCGCCAAGCTCGCCGAGCACGGCAGCAGTATCAATGCCGTGGCGCCGGGTTTCATCGAAACCCACATGACCGCAGCCATGCCCATTGGCCTGCGCGAGGCCGGGCGGCGCCTGAGCTCACTGGGCCAGGGTGGGCGCCCGCAGGACGTCGCCGAAGCCATCGCCTGGCTCAGCCAGCCAGGCTCCGGCGCGGTCAACGGCCAAGTGCTGCGCGTTTGCGGCCAAGCTTTGATGGGGGCTTGAACATGAGCCGGCAATGGCAGGACCTGCACAGCCCAGACTCACGCGCCAGCCTCTACCTGCGCGCGGCCAGCAAACGCAAGATCAGTGGCCATGCCCTGCCCACTGGCGGCCTGCGCAGCCTGATCCACGTACAGCCCGGCAACCTTGAAGCCTACCGCAGGCTCTGCCACTTCACCGATGAAGGCCGTTTGCCTGCCACCTACCCCCACGTGATGGCGTTCACCCTGCAATTGCAATTGCTCACCAGCCACGACTTCCCTTTCCCTTTGCTCGGGCTTGTCCATTTGCACAACCGTATCGACGTGCTGCGCCCGCTGGGTGGCATCGACGAGCTGCGTTTTGCGGTGTATGCCGATAACCTACAGGCCCACGCCAAGGGCGGCACCTTCGACCTTGTCACCGAGGCCGAGGATGGCCTCGGGCTGCTGTGGCGCGAGACCAGCCGCATGTTGGTGCGCGGCCTGAAGCTCGATGGCCAGGCAGACGATAGCCAGGAGCATGCCCCAAGCGCCGTGCCCGAGATGACACGTTGGTACGCCGACACCGATATCGGCCGGCGCTACGCCATGGTCTGTGGTGACTACAACCCGATCCATCTGAGCGCCATCAGCGCACGGCTGTTTGGCTTCCCCAAGGCCATCGCTCACGGTATGTGGAGCAGCGCCATGGCATTGGCAGCCTTGCGCACGCACATCCCCACCAGCGGTTACCGCTTCGAAGTAGCGTTCCGCAAGCCGGTGCGCCTGCCTTCGGAAGTCATCCTCAGTGCCAGCGAGGCGGGGCCCGCAGGGGAGTTGCGGCTGGACGGTCAGGGTGGATTGCTGCACATGGTCGGGCGCTGGGCCGTGCTGTAACGCCTTGTTCGTACTTGCTTTGCATCGGGCCTGGGCAGAAGCTATGCAGCCTTAGGAGAGCACCGATGAATTTGCAAGAACTGACCCAACGCCTGCACCGGATTCGCGACAACAACGACTGGCGCGGCTTTCATAGCCCGAAGAACCTGGCCATGGCCGCCAGCGTCGAAATGGCAGAACTGGTGGAAATCTTCCAGTGGCTGAGCGAGGAGCAATCCCGGCAATTGCCTGCCGACCAGCTGGCCCACGCAGGCCAGGAAGTGGGCGACGTGGTGCTTTATCTGTTGCTGTTGTGCAGCGAGCTGGGGCTGGATATGGAGCAGGTGGTGCAGGCCAAGCTTGCCGACAGCGAAAGGCGCTTCGCCCGATGAATGACCGTCACTTCGATGAACTGGCCACGCGCTTTGCCCAGAAAATCTACGGCGGCAACAAGGGCGCGATACGCCTGGCGGTGCTGCAAGCGGACCTGGCCGAGGCGCTGCCCGATCGGCCGCTGCGGGTTCTGGACGTTGGCGCGGGGCTGGGCCACATGGCCTTGTGGCTGGCCCAGCGTGGGCACCATGTAACGCTCGCCGAGCCCGCCACACCGATGCTCGAAGGGGCCAGGGAACGTTTCGCCGAGGCGGGCCAGCCCGCCACCTTCATCCAGGCACCCTGGCAAGCGCTGCCTGACCAACTGCACCAGCCGTATGACCTGGTGCTGTGCCACGCCGTCCTGGAATGGCTGGCCGAACCGCAAAGCATCCTGCCGGTGCTGCATCAGCTAACCGCCCCGGCAGGCTGGCTGTCGCTGGCCTTCTACAACCGCGATGCATTGGTCTATCGCAACTTGCTCAAGGGCCACCTGCGCAAATTGCGCAGCAACCGCCTGGAAGGTGAAAAGCAGAGCCTGACCCCGCAAAAACCGCTTGATCCGCGCGAGCTCAAGGCGCAACTTGAAGGCATGTGGCGCATTGAAACCGAAAGTGGCGTGCGTGTTTTCCACGACTACATGCCTAGAGAATTTCAGGAAAAAGCCCCATTGCCCGACCTGCTGGAAATGGAACTGGCTCACCGCCGTCACCCCAGCTTCGCCGGCCTTGGCCGCTACCTGCACTGGATGTGCCGGCCCTGCTGACTGCAACCCCTGCCGGAGGGATACATGCCGTACCGTCTGTTGTGCCTGGCCCTGCTGCCCCTAGCCCTGGCTGGCTGCCAGGGCAGCAACCCCTACGTGGCCAGCAGCCGCCCGCTGCCCCCTGCACCTGCACAGGCGGCCAGCACCTTCGATGCCAGCGCCTATTCGGCGGCGCCGCGCGACTACGGGCGCTATCGCAGCTGGAGCTGGCGTAATGGTCAGTTGCCCAACGGCACTGCTCAGGCAGACCCTGCGCAAATAGCCGACGCCATCAGCACAGCCCTCGATCAGCAGGGCCTTCGCCCCGCCCGCGGCGCTACCGGCGATTTGCTGGTCAGTGCTGACTTGCGCCTGGAGCGGCGCCTGCGCCAAGTCCGTGATGACTATTACGACCCTTATTACGGCCCGTACCCCTACGGCGGCGCTGGCTTTGGCGGTTACCGCAACGGCTACGGCGCCTACGGCAGCGTGCCGATCGTACGTACCTACGAGGTGGAAGTGATGGTGGTGCGTATCGACTTGTTCGATGCCCGCAATGGCCAGCCAGTGTGGAGCGCCAGCGCCGAAAGTGGCAGCGACAGAAGCTCGCCGCGCGATCGCGAGGCAGCCCTTCGCGAGTCGGTTCGTAAAGCGCTCAGCGGCTATCCTCCCAGTTAACGCCTAACGGAGAACCATCATGTTGCGCCGCTTCGTTCTACTGTCGTTCGCGTTGGTGCTCGCCGCCTGCTCAAGCAACAATGTTCAGCAGGATTTCGACGCCAGCCGCGATTTCGCTGCCTACCGCAGCTGGGCCTGGCAGGAGCCGGGCTTGCAATACCGCCCTGACGACCCACGCATCAAGAGTGACCTGACCGAGCAACGCATCCGCACAGCCGTTGCCGACCAGCTTGACCAGCGTGGCCTGCGCCCTGCCCAAGGCACCGCCAAGGCCGACCTCACCGTACGCGCCTACCTGATCGTCGAGCAGCGCCAGCAGCAGATCACCACCAACTATGGCGGCGGCTGGGGAGGCTACTGGAATGGCTACTGGGGCGGCCCGATGTACAACGAAACCCGCAGCGTCGATTACAAGGTCGCGACCATCCAAATCGACCTGTTCGATGGCCGCGACGGCAAGCTGGTCTGGCGTGGCAGCGCAGAACAGATCATGAACAACTACCCACCTGGCCCCGAAGAGCGCAACAACGCGATCCAGAAGACCGTCGCTCAAGTGCTTGGCAACTACCCACCTGGTCGTGTCAGGTAAGCCAGCCGCCCTGCTGTGCCTTCGCACTTTTTGCCTGCCCACCCTGCCCGTTCGTCAGATCGCGTCTACCCTGTCTAGGAAACCTGACTGAACGGGTAGAAGTGTTCAACGAACGGGAAGGCGCCTGCCGATGCAAAGCATTGTTCTTCTGATGTGGCTTGCCTTGTGCACTGAACAAGATATCCGCGAGCGCCAGATCGCCAACGTGCTGACCTTGGGTTTCGCCACAGGCGCCCTGGTCTGGCTGTTCGCGACCGGCCACACCTGGATCGGCGCCGAAGCCAGCGATGCAGGCTGGGCACTGGCTATCGTCATGCTGTTGACCCTGCCTGGCTACATGCTGGGCCGGTTCGGCGCCGACGACGTCAAGCTGATGGGCGCGCTGGCTGTGGCAACCAGCCCGCAATACGTGCTCGGCACGTTCATCGGAGCTGGTGTCAGCGTGGTCCTATGGCTATTGACCCGCAAACGTCTATGGGCACTGCTCAATCCCAAGGTAAAAAGACGCTTGACCGCCCTCACTGAAGAAATGGGCGACAGGCAAGCCTTCGTGCCGTATGTCCTGACAGGTTTCATGCTGACCGCTATATGGATCCAATAATCCAGCCTGTTGTCCGATAACTTGTACAAGCCTTGTACAGAATCGCTGGCAGCGTCTATTTTTTAACCTGCCAAAGCGCTAGGCCCGGGATCAGGGCCGCCCACGAACATGGAGTTGATCGTGACCAAGTCATTCAGTGAGGTAAAAGTTTTAGTTGTCGATGACCAGCCACTGATCGTTGAACAGTTGCGCGAGTTTCTCGAGGTTCAGGGTTACCACTGCGTAACGGCCCATTCGACCGATGAGGCCATCGTGCGCTTCACTGCCGATGAAGCCATTGGCCTGGTGTTGTGCGACCTGCACATGCCGGATCGCGATGGCATCGAGCTGGTTCATACCTTGAAAGACATAGGCGGACGCCAGCGTATTTTCGAGGCCATCATGCTCACCGGGCGTGCCGAAAAGCAGGACGTTATCCGCGCCCTGCGCGAAGGCTTTGCCGATTACTACCAAAAGCCCATGGACTTGGACGAGTTGCTCGAAGGTGTGCGGCGCCTGGAGCGCATGCTGCTCGAACGCAAGGCCAACCTTCAGGACCTGGGCACTTTGAACCAACGCTTGCAAGATCTGGCCGGCTCCATCGACGAGCTCTACCAGGACCTGGAAAAGGCGCGTGGCCAGGGCGTGCACCGCCGCGCCACGGATGCTGTCGATGAGTCCGACGGCGAGCTCCCAGCGGCGTTCGAGAAACTCTCGCCACGGCAACTGGAAGTTGCCAGGCTGGTCAGCAAGGGCAAAACCAATTACCAGATTGCCTGTGAACTGGGGATTACCGAAAACACCGTGAAGCTCTATGTGTCCCAGGTGCTACGTTTGACCCATATGCACAACCGCACCCAACTGGCATTGGCGTTGACGCCCAGTTCATCGCCTGTACATCAGCGCTTCACAACCCACTAGGGCAGCTCATTCGGTGACCTGGACCGCAACCCGGGCAGTTTCTCCGCTCTCGTCCAACGCGCTGAGCTCGAACTGCCCGGCCTGGTCGAAGCGTACCAGCATGCTGTCCTGTCCTTCGCTCTGCCCCAGCGGTTGGCCGTTGAGGAACCACCAGCGCCGGCCACCGCCGCCCAGGGCAGACACATGTAACTGCAGGGGCTCGCTGCTGGTGGCAGGGCGGCGCAGGTTATCACCTGGGCGCACGCCGACGATGGACAGCGGCGGCGCGCTGGCCGGCACCTGAGGTGGGCAGCTAGGGTCCACCGCCGGCAAGCGAGCCGCACGCCGTTCAACCCGTGGCAACCATGGTTCGAGCGGCGCAGGCCACAACGCGATGTCCAATGTGCTGGCGCCTTGGCAACTCCCATCCACCCGCAAGCCTTGGGGATTGACCCATATCCGCTCGCGCAGCCCAAGCCCTAGCGGCTGATCGGCTGCCTGCAAGGTCGGCGGGGTGGTGCCATCGAGGGTCCAGGCAAAGCGTTGCCGTCGGCAATTAGGATCTTGTCGGTTCATGGGCTGGCCCAGCGGCCAGCAGATCGCCGCCACCCCGACACTGGCGGGCACACGCTCCACCGGAACGCGAATGCCTCGTTGGCTATCGCGGTTGCTCAGCAAATCATGCACCTGCAGCATCAATGGGGCCGCCGAAGCCAGGCCGAACTGCCCAGGCACCGGCGTGCCATCGGGGCGGCCGATCCACACACCAATCAGGTAACGCGGCCCTACGCCAATCGACCAGGCATCGCGAAAGCCGTAGCTGGTGCCGGTCTTCCAGGCCAGTTGCGGGCGCTGCACCAGCTCGGCATGGGGGTCGCGGTCAGGCCTCGCCTGGCCACTGAGGATGCGCCGGATAATCCAGGCTGCCCCAGGTGACATCAACCGCCGCTCCAACAGTGGCGCCTGAGGTTGTAGGCGAATCTGCGCGCTGTTGCCCCCACGGGCCAGCGCTGCATAACCGCCCACCAAATCCTCCAGCCGGCTGCCTGCACCACCCAGAATCAATGCCAGGTTGGGCTCAGCCAGCGGCGGCAGCGTCAGGGGCACCCCAGCCATGCGCAACCGTGCGGCGAAGCGCTTGGGCCCGTAGGCTTCGAGCAGCTGCACCGCCGGCAGGTTGAGCGACAGCGCCAGTGCCGAGCTGGCCGACACCGGGCCACTGAAACCCATCGAGAAATTGCCGGGGCGGTAATCGCCGTAACGCCGCGGCACATCCTGCAGCAGTGATTCGGAGTGGATCAGGCCATCATCCAGGGCCAGGCCATAGAGAAACGGCTTGAGTGTCGAACCTGGCGAGCGCAACGCGCGAACCATATCGACATGGCCATAACGGCGTGCGTCGCTCAGATCGACCGAGCCCAAGTACGCGCGCACCGCCATGGTCTGCGCTTCGACCACCACAATGGCGGCAGAGGTACGCTCCGGCAGCCGCGCGCGCCAACCCAGCAGAAGGTCTTCCAGGCGCCGCTGCAGCGAGGCGTCCAGGGTTGTGCGAATCAGCGTCGGGCTGTGCGGGCCGTTCAGCCTGCGCGCCAGCAAAGGCGCCAGTGCAGGCTCCTGACGCGGGGCTAGCAGTAGTGGCTCCTCGGCAGCTTCCTGAATCTGTCGTGACGGCCAGACCCTATATTCATCCAGGCGCTGCAGCACCTTGTCGCGGGCACGCTGGGCTCGAGCCGGATGACGGTCAGGCCGCAAGCGGCTTGGAGCCTGCGGCAATACGGCCAGCAACGCGGCCTCAGCCGGCGTGAGGTGTTGCGGGGACTTGCCCAAGTAAGCCCAACTGGCTGCGGCAACACCTTGCAAGGTCCCACCGAATGGGGCGCGGTTAAGGTAGAGCTGCAGTATCTCGCGCTTGGACAAGTGCCACTCCAACTGCGCGGTACGCCATAGCTGGCGCAGCTTACCCCCTAAGGTGCGGTCGTGGGGGTCGAGCAGGCGTGCCACTTGCATCGACAGCGTACTGCCGCCAGATACCACACGGCCGCCGCGCAGGTTAAGCCAGGCCGCCCGCGCCAGAGCCAGCGGGTTGACCCCCGGATGCTGGTAGAACCAGCGGTCTTCGTAGGTCAGCAAAGCCTGCAGATACAGCGGCGAAACCTCCTCAGGGCTGACTGGGTAGCGCCACACGCCATCGGCATCAGCGAACCGCCATAGCGGCGTGCCGTCCTCTGCCAGCACTACCCGTGCCAGGTCGTTGCCCGGCATTGGCAATGGCCAGATGCGATCAGCCAGCCATAACAGGCCGGCCAGCAGCAATAAGCTGACCACAGCTACACGCAAAAGCCGCCGCGCTTGCGTAGCTGGCCGCGCTAAGCTTGGCATCGGGAACCGACCTGGCCAGCTGATGGCCAAAGGTTTGGAAGTGGCAACAGCGCCAATTCGTTCATCAGGAAGCAACTATGCATGTAGAAGGTTTTTTCGAGTGGCTCGGCCAGGCACTGGGGTCGTTGATCCGCTTCATCGTCGACGCCTTGAGCGGCCTGTTCAACCTGCTGGCAAACGCCGGGGGCAATTTCATCGACGGCCTGGCACGCACGCTGGGCATGGATACTTCACTTGTCAGCATCCTCGCCCTGATCGTCGGCCTGATGCTGCTGTACTCGGCCATCCGCGCCTTCATGCGTGCCTCGATCATTCTCGGCATCATCTGGCTGGTGCTGGGGCTCTGGGTGATGAGCTGGGTCATTCACTGATTGCTCTGGCTGCGCTGCACCGACCTTGAGGGGCGCCCTCAAGGTCGGTGCAGGATGCTCAACGCGCCTTAACCGTCATCTCTGCTTGCGCGTCCCCCAGCGCCTGCAGGTTAGGCCGGTACATCGACTCGACCTGCGGCGGCGGCACCCGGTAGGTGCCTGGAGTCACAGCCCGCGCCAGGTACAGCAGGTGCGTGGTGCCATAGCCATCGAGTTTGAGCGCGGCGACGTAACGATCATCACGGTACTCCTGATGCACCACGCTGGCGTTCTGCATTGACTCGCGCCATTGCTTCACCGCACTGCTGGCGTTGTCCAGGCTGGCAGCGCTTTGCGCAAGGTTCTGGTTCTCGAGCTCTAGCCCAGCAGGCAGCAGGTCGACCACCAGAGCATCGGGCACCCGTTCGCTGGCCTTGAGGGCCAAGTGCACCAGAACCAAGTCGCCGCTGCGCAGGTTGCGCAGGTCCAGCGCCTGGCCATTCATGCCCAGATACTCTCTGCGAATCTCCATGCCGTTGCTGGTCGCAGCGCTCGCCTGGCGCGGATAACCGGAAAGGGTCAGTTGCTGGTAGAGCGTTTCACTGCCTTCGTTCTGCACGGTCAGCGGTGAAGCAAGCAACGGCCCTTCAAGCTTCATGCCCGAGTCGGTCTCATTGAACTCGCGCACTTCACCAGCACTGTCCAGGCGCGCCTTCCACGGCGCTTGGGGTTTGCCCAGCAGGCCACGGCCGGCCAGGAACAGCGCATTACGTTCCTGGGTCGACAACCAGCGGTTGGCAGCCAGTTCGTCAGACAGCGCGAACAGCCGCTGATCGACCTGATTACTGGCCAATTTGCTCTCCTGCAGCAGCGCCAGGATCAGCGCTTGGTCGCGCAGGTTGCTGCCGTAGTCGGCCAGCCAGCCTTTGCTGCGGCTGATACCCAAGCCTGCCTGCAACGCCTGCTCGGCGCGCGGCTGGTCGCCCATGCCATTGAGCGCCACCGCCAGTTGCACCAGAGGCAGGCCGGAGCGTGCATCAGCGCGGCGCTCGAACAGGCTGCGCAAGGCTCCCAGCGGCGCCTGCTGGCTGCGCGAGAGGACCAGTGCGGCGTAGGCTTGCACGGCAAAACGTGTGTGCTCGGCGTTTTCGCTGTAGTCCACTTCGATCAGGTTACGCTCCTGCAGGTAGCGCAGCAGCCGTTCGTTAGCCTTCTTCAACGCCTCGGCCGGCACGCCATAGCCTTGGTCACGGGCCCGCAGGAGGAAGTCTGTGACATAAGCGGTCAGCCAGTATTCTTCCTCGCCATCGGAGCTCCATAAACCGAAGCTGCCGTTGTAACGCTGCATGCCCAACAGGTGCTCGATACCCATCTCGATCTTGCGCTTGCGCACCGCGGCCGGTTCGCCTTTGATGCCCAGCCGTTCGAGGCTTTGCGCATCGGCATACAGCGAGGGAT
Organism: Pseudomonas sp. 51_B; assembly: GCF_017491595.1. Lineage (NCBI taxonomy): Bacteria > Pseudomonadati > Pseudomonadota > Gammaproteobacteria > Pseudomonadales > Pseudomonadaceae > Pseudomonas > Pseudomonas sp. 51_B. The sequence continues at coordinate 17,765 of NZ_JAFGYW010000029.1, read as the reverse complement.
ACAAACCGCTGGTGGTCTGCTCCAGGCATCCATAGGGGTAGGCTTCGAGGGCACGGATCTGCTCGGCCAGGTTCAGCGGCGGGCGGCTCGACAGCGCGAGGCTGGCTTCAAGGCCAGCAGGCTCGAAGGCGGCCAGATCACCTTCGGGCAGCGTCCAAGGCTGGTCCTTGAGCGCTACGCGGTAATGCTTGAGCATTGCCGGGTACGCCGGACGCACACCCAGGGTCCATTCTCGCTCGAAGGTGTTCACCGGTTCCTGCGCCAGTTGCAGGCCGTTGACCTGCACCCGCACCTTGCCCTGCCCCAGGCCACCCTCGGCCTGTACCGGAATCAGCAGCGTACGGCGCTGGCCCTCGGCCAGCGCGATATCCTGTTCGGCACTGGCCGTCAGGGTCAGTTGGCCTTCGGTGCTGATCTGCACATGCAATTGCTGGGCGCGGCCCGACAGGTTGGCCAGGTCGAGCGCCAGGCTGGTGCGGTCACCGCCAGCCAGAAAGCGCGGAGCCGACAGTTCGGCAATCAGCGGCGCGGCCACCACGGTCTTGCTTTCGGCCATGCCAAAATGCTCATCGGTCCAGGCCTGGGCCATCAGCCGCAACTCGCCGTTGAAGTCGGGAATGTCTAGCGTGGCCTCCCCTTCGCCCTGGTCATTGAGGGTCACTGGCAGGCTTTGCTGGGCAACGATGGTGACGGTGGTATTGGGGCGCTTGCCGCCTTTGGCCAATGCCGCATCCCCGCCGAATGCCAGGCTGGCCAGACGGCCCTGGCCGGCTTCGATCAACTGCCCGTAGATGTCCAGCTGATCGGCGCCGTAGGCCTTGCGCCCGAACAGGCTGGCGAAAGGGTCCGGGGTTTTGAAGTCAGTGATGTTGAGGATACCTACGTCCACCGCCGAGACCAGCACATGGGCCTGTTTGGGCACACTGCCATCGGCATTGGTGGCTTTGATCTTCACGGTCAGGGGTTGCTTGGGGCGCATTTTCTCCGGCGCCTGCAGGCTGACGGCCAGCTTGCGCTCAGCCCGCGCCAGCGGCAGATGCAGCACACCCACGGCGCGTTTGGGCGTGGCGTTGGCTTTGCGCTCACCCGGGCGGATCACCAGCGCGCTGATGTACAAGTCGTGGCGCGCCCACTGTTTGTCCAGTTGCACGTCGAAGGTTTTGCCCTCGGCAGGCACGTCGATCTCCTGCCACCACAGCGGGCCATCGCTGGACTCGATCATCAGATAGCCGCTGCCGCCGGCAGGCGGGGTTACGGTGACCTTGGCGGTCTCGCCATCGGCATAGGCGGGTTTGTCCAGCGCCAGCTTCACCTGGTCGGGCCGCACGGCACCGCCTTCAGCGTTGTCCTGGGCGCGATAGCCAGCCCAGAAGCGTTCGCTGGAGACAATCCCGGTTTCGGGGTCTTGCACCTCGACACGGTACGGGCCCCACTCCACCTGGAAGCTCAACTTGGCTGTGGCCCCTGCCTTGATGTCGACGGTTTGCTCGCTCTGAGTGAGGAATTTTTCGTTGTAGTTGTAGCTCCAGCCATCGCTCTGCGAGTAGTTCCAGTAGTAATCGCGGCGCTCGCGGATCAGGCGAACTTTCAGCTCGCTGGCGGCAAGCTTGTGGCCGGCGCGGTCAGCCACCAGGAACTCGAACTCAACCGGGCCATCGCTATCGGTTTGCTCCCCGTCGAACAGGCCGCGCAGGCCAGGCAAGCGCTCGGCTGGCCAGATGGGCTGTTCGAGGCGGCGAGTGATCGGTCGGCCGCCGGACTCCTGCAAGCTGGCCTGCACGGTCAATTGCAGCGGCGAACGGGCTTCGGCCCAGCGGCTTTGAATATCGAGCACGGCTTTACCGGCTTGATCGAGGGTCACCTCGTCCAGCTCCAGGTCCTGATTCAGTTCAGTCTCGGTCACCGAGCCGAACTGGTAGCCAGGCAGCGCCGGCACCGCTTCACGCAAAGGCCGTACATAGGCCTGGCCGCTGAGGCGATTGCCGGCAGCTGGCGCACCGTAGAGGTAACGCCCGGTGACCTGGATGCGCGCATCCTCTTCGGGAGACAGCGGTGTATCGCTGCCCTTGAGTTCAAGGGCCAGGCGCTCTGGCAGGAAATCTTCGACCAAAAATTCGTACACCTGCTTGCGACCGCCGCCCAGATCCAACAGCAGCTGCCAGCGCCCGGTCGGCGCCTCCGTTGCCAGTTGCAACTGGTACTGGTAAAGGCCATTGGCGTCGGCCTCCCAGACGAACTTGCGGCTGACCTGCTCGTCCGGGCGGCGCACTTCTACATTGACCGGTTGGGCCTTGACCGGTTTGCCATCCTGATCGCGCAGCAAGCCATTGAGCAGCACCGTTTCACCCGGCCGATAGAGGTCGCGCGGCCCGAAGATGAAGAATTGCAGCGGATTGGCCTGAGGGCCGGTGATGTCGAATTCGGCCAGGTCCAGGGCGGCGGTGTTCAGGCGTAACAAGGTGGTGTGCGCACCCTGGGTGGCGATCAGCGTGTCGGCCTTGGCCGTGATCGGCAGCTGGGCATGGCCGGCACCGTCGGTCTTGGCCTGGGCCAGCAGCGCGCCTTTGTCGTCGTGCAGTTCGAGGTTGACGTCCTTGAGCGCCTTGCCGCCCTCCAGGGCCTGGGCAAAAACGTCGATGCGATCACGATAACGGTGAGCGGAGACACCGATGTCGCTCAAGGTGAACAGCGTGGCCGGCTGCGAGTAATCATAGGTACCCGAAGCCCGCATCACGGCCAGATAGACACCCGGCTCCTGCAGTGGCTTGATCCCGGCGATGGGCAATAGCACCGTTTCGCGGGTATTGCGCGCCGGGTTGAGGTCGAAGCGGCCGCCATAGACCAGCTCGGCCATGTCGAGCAGCTCTTTGGACTGGTAAGCGTAAAGGCTGCTGTTGCGCCCCCAGTTGGCCAGGAACGGCGACAGCATCTGTGGCTTGACCCGGAAGAATTCGACATCGACCTTGGGCACGTTCAGGGCGATCACCGGCAGGCCTTCGGCCAGGCGCGTGGGCAGTAACGAGCCGCGACTGGCGAAGCCAACGGTAGGCTGCATATCGCGAGTTTCCAGGCGGCTGACCGAGTCACTATCAAGCCGGTTGCCATTGACCGCCAGCAATCCCTTGTCGATCGTCAACACCAGTTTGCGCTGCGGCTCCAGGTGGCGCATGCGCAGCTCCATCTGGTTGTCCGAGAGTTCCCAAGCGCCGTCGACCTTGCCTTTGACGGTGTCGACCAAATGCACCTTGGCGGCGAAATCCTGTTTGGCGTCCAGCGGCGCTGAGAAGCTGACCGACAGCGTGCTGGCTCCGTCGAGCTGCACTTCGGAGACATCCAGCACGCTGAGCTGGCGCCCCTCGTAGCGTTTGGCGAGTATCGCAGGGTCCTCGCGCTTGGGCGCAGAAGGCTCTACCGCAGTGCTCGCTGCCGGCTTGTCGGCCGGCGCGGGCTGCCCCGGCGTCGAGGAATCACAGGCACTGAGCAAAGCCAGCGCGCAGGCCAGCAACAATCCTTTGTTGAACATGGAGTGGGAACTCTTCGGCAGCGTGTACGTAAGGTCAGCAACTATAGCGCAACGGCGGTCATGGCACGTTCACCGATGCGGCAAGTGAGACCGTGTTCGCGCAGATTGGTTGCCGGTCGTTACAATGCTCCGGCCCCTCATGCGCAGGAATCGTAATGTCGCCACTGACCACCGACTGGCAGCACCGGCCGACCCACCGCAAGGTCTGGGCGCTGGCCGCGCCGATGATCCTTTCCAACATTTCGGTGCCACTGGTGGCTCTGGTCGACAGCACGGTAATCGGCCATCTGCCCCACGCTCATCAGCTCGGCGCCGTGGCCGTGGGTGCCACGCTGTACACTTTCATGGTCGGCCTGTTGGGCTTTTTGCGCATGGGCGCCACGGGCTTCGCCGCCCAGGCCGCCGGGCGTGCCGACGGCGCGGCGCTGCGCCAAGTGCTGGTGCAAGGCCTGCTACTGGCTGCCGTCCTCGCCTTGCTGATCGGCCTGGTTGCTCTGCCCTTCAGTCAATTGGCGCTACACGCCATGCAGCCGAGCGAGGCATTACAGCAGTCTACCGAGGCTTTTTTTCACACCCGGCTGCTAGGCCTTCCGGCGGCGCTGGCCAGCTACGCGCTGGTCGGCTGGTTCCTCGGCACCCAGAATGCGAGGGCGCCACTGGCTATTCTGTTGGCCACCAACCTGTTGAATATCGCTTTGAACCTGTGGTTCGTGCTGGGTTTGGACTGGGGCGTGCTGGGTTCGGCACGTGCCTCGGTGATTGCTGAGTGGTGCGCCGCCCTGCTCGGCCTGGCCCTCACCCGCCCAGCCCTGCGGGCCTATCCCGGGCAAATCGCCTGGGTTGCGCTCAAGCGCTGGGAGGCCTGGCGGCCGCTGCTGGCGGTGAACCGCGATATCTTCCTGCGCAGCCTCGCGCTGCAATTGGTGTTCCTGCTGATTACCGTGCAGGGCGCGCGCCTGGGCGAGGCTACGGTGGCCGCCAATGCCCTGTTGCTCAACGGGCTGCTGCTTACCGCCTATGCCCTGGATGGCCTGGCCCATGCAGTGGAGGCGCTGTGCGGGCACGCCATCGGTGCGCAGGATCGCCAAACCCTGCGCCGTTCACTGGTGGTGGCCTGCGGCTGGTCGCTGATCACCAGCGCGGTCTTTGCTGGAGTGTTCTTGCTGGGTGGGCACCTGTTCATCGAGCTGCAGACTGACATCGATAGCGTCCGTTCAGCGGCCTACCCGTACCTGCCGTATCTGGCGGTGTTGCCGTTGATTGCGGTATGGAGTTACTTGCTCGACGGGCTGTTCATAGGCGCAACCCGGGCGCGGGAGATGCGCAATGCGATGGTGCTGTCGGTACTGATTGCGCTGCCCTTTGCGGTGGTCATGAGTGGGTTTGGCAACCATGGGTTGTGGTTGGCGTTCCTCGGGTTCATGGCGTTGCGGGCAGTGACGTTGGGGTGGGTTGGGTGGCGGTTGTGGCGCCGTGATCTGTGGGTTGGTTGAGCGGGGGTATGGCGAAAGTCATGCAGCGCCGGACACCCCCAATCACGAAGAAAGGTAAGAGGACCGGGTCAACCCCAAACGCAGCGCATCCAGAAACTGGGTTCGCTCCCGCGGGCTGATCTTGGCGCTGGCTACCTTGTCGCGGTAGTGGGTC
>NZ_JAFGYW010000029.1:0-12497 GCF_017491595.1 Pseudomonas sp. 51_B | reverse complement strand
GCGCCGGACACCCCCAATCACGAAGAAAGGTAAGAGGACCGGGTCAACCCCAAACGCAGCGCATCCAGAAACTGGGTTCGCTCCCGCGGGCTGATCTTGGCGCTGGCTACCTTGTCGCGGTAGTGGGTCATCAATTCCTCAGGAGACAGGTGCACGTAGCGCAGCATGTCTTCGATGGTGTCGTGGGTTTCGATGCCCGCGTGATAAACACTACCGTCGGCATTCTGGTAGATGTTCACCGAGTCGGTATCACCGAACAGGTTGTGCATGTCACCCAGAATTTCCTGGTAGGCGCCCACCAGGAATACGCCCAGCAGATAGTCCTCGCCTTCGTTGAGCGCATGCACCGGCATGCTGGTTTCGATGCTCTGTTCGTCGACGTACTGGTTGATCTTGCCATCGGAGTCGCAGGTCAGGTCCTGCAGCACTGCACGGCGCATCGGCTCCTCGTCCAGGCGGTGCAACGGTATGATCGGCAGCACCTGGCCGATGGCCCAGGTATCCGGCAGGCTCTGGAACACCGAGAAGTTACAGATGTACTTGTCGGCCAACTTGTCGTTGAGCTCGTCAAGCACCTGGCGGTGCGAGCGCTGGCGGGCTTTGAGCGAGTTGTGCAGGCGACGGCACACGGCAAAGTAGCACTGCTCTGCCAGGGCCTTCTCAGCCAGGCTGATCTTGCCATCGGCATACTGCGCCGCCACGTCACCCATATAGTGGGTCGCGCGCCAGTAGGTTTCGGTGACCATCTCGATGTCGGTCGGGCCCAGCAGGTCCACCAGCCATTGCACGGTTTCGGGCAAGGCTTCTTTGTTCTCGATGGTTGGCACTTCATCGTTGTGCCGCTCCACGTCGGTGACTTGAATCACCAGCATGGCGTGGTGTGCAGTCAGCGAGCGGCCGCTCTCGGAGAAGATGTGCGGGTGCGGCAGGCCCTGCGCGTCGCAGAATTCCTTGAGCATGCCGACCACCACGCCTGCGTAGTCGTCCATGTCGTAGTTGATCGAACTGGCATTGCGCGAATGGGTGCCGTCGTAGTCGACGCCCAGGCCACCGCCCACGTCGATATGGTCGACCGGCAAGCCCAATGCGCGCAGTTCGCCATAGTAGCGGATGGCTTCCTTGAAGCCGTGCTGGTAGTCGGCCAGGTTGGCGATCTGCGACCCCATGTGGAAGTGCAGCAAGCGGATACCTTGGTCCAGACCAGCATCGCGGAAGCGCTGCACCACCGAAATCAGCTGAGCGGCGGACAAGCCGAACTTGGACTTCTCACCACCGGTATCGGCCCATTTGCTAGAGGCCAGCGACGACAAGCGCACGCGCAGGCCGACCTGCGGCTTGACCTTGAGTTCGGCTGCCTCATCGATCACCAGGGCAACTTCCGACTCTTTTTCGATAACGATGAACACGTTGTGGCCGAGCTTTTGCCCCATCAGCGCCAGGCGGATGAATTCACGGTCCTTGTAGCCATTGCAGACGATGGTGCCGCCCTTTGGTGCCAGGGCCAACACCGCCAGCAATTCGGGCTTGGAACCGGCCTCCAGGCCAATCGAGACGTTCTGCGTGGCAATGATATTTTCCACCACGGCTTCTTGCTGGTTGACCTTGATCGGGTACAGCGCGGTGTACTGGCTCTGGTAGTCCAGGCGCGCGATGTTGGCGTCGAACGCGCCGGTCAGCTGGCGCACACGGTCTTGCAGAATGTCGGGGAAGCGCACCAGCAATGGCAGCGACAAACCGCTCTTGCGCAACTCATCGACCTGTTCGTACAGGTCGATCGGCGAGCTGTCTGGGCCATTGGGGCGCACTTCGACGCGCCCGGCCTCATTGATGGCGAAATACCCTGCGCCCCAGTGGCGAATGCCATATACACTGCGGCTGTCGGCCACAGTCCACTGGCTACCATCGTCTTTGCGTGTGCGTCGTACGGACATTCAAGTCCCCTATAGATAAGTGCAAGACACTGCCCCACAAGCAGGCGGGCGCAGTGTAAAAGCCAAAAATGACGATTAGTCCGTGCCCCCGGGGTAGACCCTGGTCACGACAACGAGTTTAGAAAGCGTTGGGCAAAAAAGCGTGGGCTGGTCAGCCGCCGGACTTTTTCGCCTTGAAACCCTGCTTGATCAGCTCGGCAATCAGCAGCTCGACGTGGTCGCCCTGGATCTCGATCACACCCTCCTTGAGTGCGCCGCCGGTACCGCAGCGGCGCTTGAGCGTGCTGGCCAATTCCTTGAGCTTGTCGAGCGGCAGCGGCACCCCGGTGACGGTCGTCACGGTCTTGCCACCACGGCCTTTGCTTTCACGGCGCACGCGGGCGATGCCGTCCCCCTCGGGGATGACCTGCTGCTTGCAGGTGCAGGCGTCCACGGGCTGGCTGCAGTCAGGGCAGTGCCGACCGGCATCGGTGGAGAAAACGAGACCGCCAAGGGCGGCGAAGGAAGAAGCTTTCTTGGCCACTTTTGTTCCTCTGTGCTGAGGACAAAAACTGGTCGGCGGGTGCCGACCGCGAAGCCCCACTCTGGCAGGGGCGGCGCTACTGTCGCAAGATCCTGCGACAGCCCGAAAAGGGCGCGCAGTGTAACGATAAATCAGGCTGTTGTGTAGAAGTGGCTAGACCTGCCAATCAAGCGATGCGATGTATGGCATCGCCAGCGCCGGTATTGGGCTGAAAAGCCGCGCTTACAGGAGCTGCGCACACCCCAGGTATGGGCTTTAGCCGTCAACAAAGGCTGGCTTTGTAGCGCTGCAAGGCCGCCAGCGAGTCCGGGCAATAGGGCTTGGTCAGGCTCTCCTGCTCGGCACGCTCGAGGCTGATGAATTTCGCCTCGCTCACTTCTTCGGGCTGCAACCGCAGCGGCGCATCCGAAACGGCCGAATACACCGCACACCACAGGTGGTTGTCGGGCTGGTTGAAATAGAAGCGCTCGTGAAAGCGCAGTTCGGCACCCTCGATGCCTAATTCTTCCGCCAGCTCACGGGCCGCCGATTCGGCATAGGCCTCACCTGCTGCGACCATGCCGCCGGCCGCCACGTCCCAATACCCAGGGTACAGCGCCTTGCTCAAGGTACGCCGGTGCACGCACAACTCACCGGCACCGTTGAACAGCAGGATGAACGTGCAACGGCCGATCAAGCCGCGCTCACGCAGCTCGGCCCTGGGCAAAGCGCCAAGCACCTGGTCTTGTGCATCCACCCAAGTCACCAGTTCGCGGTCGGAGGCCGCCCGGTGGGCGACCTCGTTGGCGCCGATGGCCATGCTCAACCCTGCGAAAGCAGTTGGCGCAGGTCGATTACCGCAGCGTTGGCCCTGGAAATGTAGTTGGCCATGACCAGCGAGTGGTTTGCCCACATGCCAAACCCACTGCCGTTGAGCACCATCGGGCTCCACAGCGGTTCCTGGGACGCTTCCAGCTCGCGAATGATCTGACGCACGCTGACAGTCGCGTTCTTCTTGGCCAACACGTCGGCGAAATCGACCTCGATGGCGCGCAGCAGGTGCGACAGCGCCCACGCCTGGCCTCGGGCTTCGTAGAACACGTTATCGATCTGCAGCCACGGCGTTTCCACCACCTCTTCATCGACCTGCGGCGCTTGGCCTGCGACCACCGATTCGGTCTTGAGGTTGGTGTTGAGTTTGACACGGCCAACACTGGCCGAAAGGCGCTGCGACAGCGAGCCCAGGCGCGTGGCGACATCGCCCAGCCAGTTGTTCAGGTTGTCGGCACGGGTATAGAAAATCGCCCCCTTGTCACCAGCAGCCAAGCGGGCCTGGTAGCGCGACAGCGACTTGATGCCCTCTTCGAACTCCGATTCGCTCGAAGGCAGAATCCAGCTTTTATTGTCGAAGTTAAAGCGTGGCTCGGCCTTGGCCAGGTCGGCGTCTTCGGTGGACTGCGACTGCGAGCGGGCGAAATCCTTGCGCAGGGCACGGGACAGGTCGCGCACCTGCACCAGCACGCCGTATTCCCAGCTCGGCATGTTGTCCATCCACAGGCCAGGCGGGAAGCGGTCGTTGGAAATGTAGCCGCCCGGTTTGTCCAGCAGCGTACTGGCGACGGTCTTGAGGGTTTCCACGGTGGTGTAACCGATCACCATCTGCTGGCCGTTGCGCTCGGCGGCAGCCTGGGCATTCTGCTGCACCGGGAACAACGCCGGCTCCTCGCTCCAATACCAGCCCAGGCCAATGCAGACCAGCAGATACAGGCCGATCAACGTGCCAAGGGCGCGGCTCCAGAGGCCACCGAAGTAGCTACGGGCTGCAGCGCTACGGCCATCCACACGCTCACGGGGCTCGGCTTTGGCCTCGCGGTTTTTCCAGTCCAGCATGGCTTTGTCCTTAATCAGTCACGACGGTTAGGGGCTTTGACCACAGGCCTGTGCCAGGGTGCCACGGCAAGCCCGCATTGCAGCACTATAAAGCAGACACTGCCTTACGCATAAGCGACCAATCGGTCAATAACTGAATATTGATTCTTGAAGCTTTGTTGACCCGGAGCACGTGCAAGAGCAAAAAGGAGTGCTAGCATGGAGCCATCATCGCCCCTGCATAGCCCTCTAATAAGTAGTCAGGACATGACCCAAGCAGCCGAGCCGAGCAAGGACCGCCTCCCACGGGAGCTCGAACAGCTATTGCAGCGCCTGTCGCGCACCCGCCTACGCCACGGCGATCAGCCTGATCGGCTGGACCTGCTGCCTGTGCGCAAACCCGTCTATCTGTTGCTGCATGACCATGAACGCGCCGAGCGCCTGGCTCAGCAACTGGAGTTTTTTGGCCTGAGCGCCCAGCCGCTGGCGTGCGCCGATGCCTTTCTGGCATCACTGGCCGAACAACCGCCTGCGGCGATCGTCATGGATGTCGATTACGCAGGCCCCGGCACTGGCCTGGAGCTGGCCGCGCGGGCTCAACTAGGGCAAGAGGCACCCATACCGTTATTGTTCTTCAGCCTGCACGAAGCGGACACACCCACCCGCCTTGCTGCGGTGCGGGCCGGCGGCCAAGCGTTTTTGACCGGTACGCTGGAGGCCTCCAGTCTGCTGGAAAAACTCGAAGCCATCACCAGTCACGCCCAGCAAGATCCGTTGCGCGTGCTGATCGTCGATGACTCACGTACGCAGGCCTTGCACACAGAACGGGTACTGACAGGTGCCGGGATGCTGACCCGCACTTTGAACGACCCGATTGGCGCCATGGCAGAGCTTGCCGACTTTCAACCCGACCTGATCATTCTCGACCTTTACATGCCGACCTGTTCAGGCCCTGAACTGGCCAAGGTGATCCGCCACAACGACCGGTACGTCAGCGTACCGATCATCTACTTGTCTGCCGAAGATGATCTGGACAAGCAGCTGGACGCCATGAGCGAAGGTGGCGACGATTTTCTTACCAAGCCGTTCCGCTCGCGCCACCTGATCACCACCGTGCGCAACCGTGCAGCCCGTGCCCGCCACCTGAAGGCGCGCATGGTTCGCGATAGCCTGACCGGGCTGTACAACCACACGCATATTCTGCAACTGCTCGAAGACTGCACCTACCGCGCCCGCCGCGAAGGGCGCCCGCTAAGCTTCGCCATGCTCGATATCGACCATTTCAAGAAGATCAACGACCGCCACGGCCACCCCATGGGTGATCGGGTGATCAAAAGCCTGGCGCTGTTTCTCAAACAACGCTTGCGCAAAACCGATTTCATCGGCCGCTACGGTGGTGAGGAATTCGCCATCGTCATGCCCAATACCTCGCTCAAGGACGCGCACAAAGTGCTGGACGAGATTCGCCGGCGCTTCGCCGAGATTCTGTACCCCGCGCAGCCCAAGGATCTGCAATGCACCTTCAGCGCTGGGGTGGTGCAACTGGACGCTGACCTGGACGCACTGAGCATGGCCAGTACTGCCGATGAGGCGTTGTATCGGGCCAAGCATGCAGGGCGCAACTGCGTAGTGCGGGTTGAACCTTAGGCGGCAGTAGCGCAAGGCCATCATCGTCATCACCCGGTAACAAATTCGCCATAAATTCAAGCACCTATCTCTCGACTCCCTGCAGGAAGTTCGTGGCTATGCGCCTGAAGTGGCTGACCAATTTCAACACCCTTTTGCTGGTAACCGTTTGCATTGCCCTGGAGGCAACGTTGTGGTGGTCGCAACGTGCCCTGGAGCGCCCTTACCAGCTGATGGAGCGCTACCTGTTGCTTTCGCAGCAGTTCCAAAACCAGAGCGTACGCAATGTTCAGGCGTACCTTGCCAGTGGCGATGCCTTGCGCCACGCAGCGGCCGTCGAGGCCAATACCCAACTTGAAGCCTCATTGGCCCAATGGCCATCAGCGCTTGCCGACCAGTTGCGACCTAGCCTGAGCACCCTGCAAGCCTTCACTGCCAACGAGTTGCTCGCCGCCGGCAAACTGGCCGGCGACCCGCAAGCGCTGCTGCTGCAGGCCGAACGTGAGCTGGGCGCCAACCTCGAACAGCTAGCCGCCTATGCCCGCGACAGCGCCAGCAGCGATGCCGCGCGCTATTTGCTGCCTGTGCTCGACGCCAGCGTGCACCTGGGCCGCTTGTCGCTGGCCCGGGACAAACTGGTCAGCAGCGGCCGCGCCGAGCTGGCTGAAGAGGTCGAGCGCGAACTGCAGCTGATCCGCAGCCAGGCCAGCGTCATCGAAGGCCTGCCACTGCTGGGGGTAACCCGCAGCGCCGAGTCAGGCAGCGACGACTTCGCTGCCATGATGGGCTTGCAATCCCAGGCCAGCGAGCAGCAGGAAGACGTGGCGGTCGGCCTCAAGCGCGAGCTGCAGAGCCTGCTGAACCGCTACCCCGCCGAACTGCAGCGTACCCGCCAGCAAATCGAGCGCCGCACGGCATTGGCCGACAGCACCACCCAGCACCTGGCTGCCGTGCAACAGGCCATTGCCAGCCTAGAGCCCCAAGTGCGCGCCCAACACGGCAAGATTGCCAGTGAAGTACGCATGATTCAGGCTGCGATGATTGGCCTGATCCTGCTGATCGCCTTGCTCATCGACAGCCTGCAACGGCGCTTGGCCCGCACCTTGACCAGCCTGGCCCCGGCACTGTCGCTCTGGGCAGAAGGCGACTTCGCGGCGCCCATCGCATTGGGCAAGACCAACCGCGAGCTGCATGACATTCAGGAATCGCTCAACCGCTTACGCCAGTACCTGGTGGCGCTGGTCGGCACCATCCGCCACAACGCCGAGCAGGTCGCTGGCAGCAGCCATGCCCTGGCGGGCATGAGCGCCGCGCTGCACCGGGGTGCCGAGCGCCAGGCCGGCGATACTGGGCAGATTCGCGACGCACTGGGGGAGCTGGAAGCGACCATTGGGCAGGTGGCAGGCGACGCCAGCTCTGCCGCCGACGCCAGCCGCGATGCCGGGCGCGCCGTGGAGCAGGGGCAGGCAGTGATCGGCCAGAGCCTTTCGGGGCTGCGAGCGCTGGTCGACGAAGTGCAGGGCAACGCGCGGATGATCGAGCAGCTGGCCGAAGAATCCGCCACCATCGGCAGCGTGCTGACGGTGATTCGCTCGATCGCCGAGCAGACCAACCTGCTGGCACTCAATGCTGCCATCGAGGCTGCACGTGCGGGCGAGATGGGCCGTGGCTTTGCGGTGGTGGCCGACGAGGTGCGCTCACTGGCCCAGCGCACCACTGGCGCGACAGGTGAGATCCAGGCGTTGATCGACCGCCTGCAATTGGCGGCGCGAGAGTCGGTGGCGGGCATGCGCGCCCAACTGCAACACGCCGAGGCTACCGCCGACCAGGCCCAGGCAGCAGATGGCGCACTGGATGAGATCGTCAATGCCATCCGCACGATCGCCGATACCGCAGTGCGCATCGCTGATGTCACGGCACAGCAAAGTGACGCGGTGAGCGAGATTCGAGATCACAGTGAGCGCATCCACACATTGGGCGAAGACAACTTGCAACAAATTGCTGAAGGGCGCGAGCAAGGTGAGCAGTTGCTGAGCTTGGGTGGTGAGCTGAACAAGGCGGTGCGCGCTTTCAGGGTATGAGGTTGCCTATTCGCGGCTAAAGCCCCAGAGGTTGCCCACTGCGTGAGGGCGGCTTCAGCCGCGAAGAGGCCGGAACGGGCGATGAATTCACCAGCGGCCATGTGTCGCCCTGCCATCCACTGCACTGCCAACCTTCGCCAACTCCGTTATCATGCGGCCACGTTCCACCTCGCGAGTCCGCCATGCGCCGCCTGTTTTTCGTTCTGCTCCTGCTGCTGGCCAGCCCTGTTTTCGCGTCGGGCCTGCTCGACAACCGCCCCAGCGCCACCCTCGGCGCCGCTTCGCTGTCCAACAATGCCGACTTCTTGCCGGTACACGAAGCCTTCAAACTCAGCTTGGTCGAGGCCGGCGAAAAAACCCTCAAGCTACGCTTCGTCGCCACCGATGGTTACTACCTGTACCGCCACCGCTTCCACTTCCAGACGGAGCCGGCCGATATCGCCCTGGGCGCACCGAACATCCCAAAAGGTGAGGCCAAGCACGACGAATTCTTCGGCGATGTGGAGGTTTACCACGGTGTGCTCGACATCGAAATCCCTCGCACCGATGACCGCGCCTTCACGCTGCTGGTCGGCTACCAAGGCTGCGCCGACAAGGGCTTGTGCTACCCGCCGCAAACCGAACGCCTGAATATCGATGGGCAGGGGCCTGCGCCAACCACTGCGGCGCAGGCAGGCAGCGAACCGGGCTGGTCCTGGAAGTCGCTGCTGCTGTTTCTGCTCGCCGGCGTAGGCCTGACCTTCACCCCCTGCGTCCTGCCGATGCTGCCGATTCTTTCTGGCGTGGTCCTGCGTGGCCAGGTCGGTGGCATGCGTGGCCTTGCATTGTCGCTGGCCTATGTGCTGCCGATGGCCGCAAGTTTCGCCGTGCTGGGCGCGCTGATGGGCCTTTTCGGTGCCGGCCTCAATCTGCAGGCTCGCCTGCAATCGGCCTGGGTGCTGGGGCCATTCGCGCTGTTCTTCGTGGTGTTCGCCCTGGCCATGTTCGGCCTTTTCGAGCTGAGGCTGCCGCATGCCTTGAGCCAGCGCCTGGACAACGTCGCCAACCGCACGCAAGGCGGGTCGCTGCTTGGCGCAGCGGTGCTCGGTGTGCTTTCCAGCCTGTTGGTTTCACCCTGCGTGTCGGCGCCCCTGGCTGGGGCTTTGCTTTATATCAGCGCCAGCGGCGATGCGCTGGGTGGCGCACTGAAACTGTTCGCCCTTGGGCTGGGCATGGGGGCACCTTTGCTGCTGATCGCCACGGGCGGAGCAGCTTGGCTACCCAAAAGCGGGCCCTGGCTGAACACCGTGAAAAACGCCATCGGGGTGTTGCTGCTGGGCCTGGCCATCGGCCTGCTCAGCCGGGTGCTGCCGGGCCCAGCCACCTTGTTGCTGGTGGGGTTGCTGGCAGCTGGCGTGGCGCTGTTCCTCGGCGCCTTGGAGTTGGTGGTCAAAACACCGCGTCAGCGGCTGGCGCAACTGCTGGGCCTGGCGTTGCTGGTCTATGCCCTGGCTTGCTGGTACGGCGCCCTGAGTGGCCAAGGCGATCCTTTGCGCCCGTTGCCAGCCTCCGCTGGCAACAACAGCACGGTCGCGACCACTACGAGCGCATGGCAAACGGTGACTACCCCAGCCGCCCTGGACAATGCCCTGGCCCAAGCCAAGGCCGCCGGCCAGCCAGTGCTGCTGGACTGGTACGCCGATTGGTGCATCAGCTGCAAGGTGATCGAACATGAAGTGCTCAATGCACCGCAGGTGCAAGGGCAACTGGCCGCCTTCAAACTGCTGCGTTTCGATATCACCCAAAGCAATGACGAACAGCGCGCGTTACTCGATCGCTATCAGTTGTTCGGGCCACCGGCGCTGCTTTTCTTTGCGGCGAACGGCAGCGAAATGACCACCGATCGGGTGATAGGCGAGATCAACGCCGGCGAATTCGCAAAAATTCTGGCGCGCGTGCGCGGCAAACTGAGTCTATAACTTCCCGGGTGCCGGGAAGTTTCCCCCACTGAGTGACCAGATTGGATTATTTGGTCACATACTTCGCGCGAAACTCGGGCAACGTGCTGGCTATTGCTGGGAACTGGACACTTGCCGTCGCTTTGCGGCACACTCGCCGCGCTGTGTCGAATTGCCCTACAAATCCAAGGAAACCGCAGATGGCAACCCTACTGGTGCTTCACGGCCCCAATCTGAACCTGCTCGGGACTCGCGAACCGGGCCACTACGGCGCCGTGACCCTGGCCCAGATCAACCAGGACCTGGAGCAGCGTGCCCGTGCCGCTGGCCACCATTTGCAATACCTGCAGAGCAATGCCGAGTACGAACTGATCGAGCGTATTCATGCCGCACGCAACGAGGGTGTGGACTTCATCCTGATCAATCCGGCTGCTTTCACCCACACAAGCGTCGCATTACGTGACGCATTGCTCGCGGTGAGCATCCCATTCATCGAAGTGCACCTGTCCAACGTGCACAAACGCGAACCGTTCCGTCACCACTCCTACTTTTCAGATGTCGCCGTAGGGGTGATCTGCGGCCTGGGCGCCAGCGGTTATCGCCTGGCCCTTGAGTCCGCGCTGGAACAGCTGGCTGCCAACGCACAGCCCTGATAACGAAAACCCCGGCCTGAGCAGGCCGGGGTTATAGAGAAACGTTCAGATACGTTTTTTACATTTCGCCCCCTGACCGAACCTTTGGGAGTTGATGATTAATGGATATCCGTAAAGTCAAGAAACTGATCGAGCTGCTGGAAGAGTCTGGCATCGACGAGCTGGAGATCAAGGAAGGCGAAGAGTCGGTTCGTATCAGCCGCCACAGCAAAACCCCTGCTGCGCAGCAGTACTTCGCACCGGCTCCGGTCGCCGCTCCTGCTGCTGCCCCGGTTGCCGCTGCTGCTGCCCCTGCCCCTGCCGCCGAAGCCGCCGCTGCCGCACCAGCGCTCAAAGGCACCGTGATCCGTTCGCCGATGGTCGGTACCTTCTACCGCAAGCCTTCGCCGACCTCGCCGAACTTCGCTGAAGTTGGCCAGAGCGTGAAGAAAGGCGACACCCTGTGCATCGTCGAAGCCATGAAGATGATGAACCACATCGAAGCCGATGTTGGCGGTGTCATCGACGCCATCCTGGTTGAAGACGGCCAGCCGGTTGAGTTCGACCAGCCGCTGTTCACCATCGTTTGAATCGCGGAGAGCCAACGATGTCTGGGAAGCTCGAAAAAGTCCTGATCGCCAACCGTGGGGAAATTGCCCTGCGCATCCTGCGTGCCTGCAAAGAACTGGGCATCAAGACCGTCGCCGTGCACTCCACGGCCGACCGTGAACTGATGCACCTGGGCCTGGCAGACGAGTCGGTCTGCATCGGCCCTGCATCGTCCAAGGATTCCTACCTGCACATCCCGGCGATCATCGCTGCCGCCGAAGTCACCGGCGCCACCGCGATTCACCCGGGTTACGGCTTCCTCGCGGAAAACGCCGATTTCGCCGAGCAGGTGGAAAAGTCCGGCTTCGCCTTCATCGGCCCGAAAGCTGACACCATTCGCCTGATGGGCGACAAGGTTTCGGCCAAGGACGCGATGATCAAGTCGGGCGTACCGACCGTGCCGGGCTCCGATGGCCCGCTGCCGGAAGACGAAGAGGTCGCCCTGGCGATCGCCCGTGACGTCGGCTACCCGGTGATCATCAAGGCCGCAGGTGGCGGTGGTGGCCGCGGCATGCGCGTGGTGCACAAGGAAGAGGACCTGATCGCCTCGGCCAAGCTGACCCGTACCGAAGCCGGTGCTGCCTTCGGCAACCCGATGGTCTACCTGGAGAAGTTCCTGACCAACCCACGTCACGTGGAAGTTCAGGTACTGTCCGACGGCCAGGGCAACGCCATTCACCTGGGCGACCGTGACTGCTCGCTGCAGCGCCGTCACCAGAAAGTGCTGGAAGAAGCCCCGGCCCCAGGCATCGACGAGAAGGCCCGTCAGGAAGTCTTCAAGCGTTGCGTCGACGCGTGCATCGAAATCGGCTACCGCGGTGCCGGTACCTTCGAATTCCTGTACGAAAACGGCCGTTTCTACTTCATCGAAATGAACACCCGGGTGCAGGTTGAGCACCCAGTGTCGGAAATGGTCACCGGTATCGACATCGTCAAGGAGATGCTGAGCATCGCCGCTGGCAACAAGCTGTCGTTCCGCCAGGAAGACGTGGTGATCCGTGGCCACTCGCTGGAGTGCCGGATCAACGCCGAGGACCCGAAGAAGTTCATTCCAAGCCCAGGCAAGGTCAAGCACTTCCATGCCCCAGGTGGCAACGGCGTGCGCGTCGATTCGCACCTGTACAGCGGCTATTCGGTTCCGCCGAACTATGACTCGCTGATCGGCAAGCTGATCACCTACGGCAAGGACCGCGACGAAGCCATGGCGCGCATGCGCAATGCCCTGGACGAGATCGTCGTCGACGGCATCAAGACCAACATCCCATTGCACCGTGACCTGGTGCGTGATGAAGGTTTCTGCAAAGGCGGCG
>NZ_JAFGYW010000292.1:0-478 GCF_017491595.1 Pseudomonas sp. 51_B | reverse complement strand
GATCTATTTCGGCGGCAATGCCGAGGACGTCTCGCGCAATCTGCCGGAATTCACTGAGGCGTTTCCTGGCTACGCGCTGTATTTCCTGCATTACCGGGGTTTTGCTGGCAGCACCGGCTCGCCATCGGAAGCCGCGATTGCCGAAGATGCGCTGGCACTGTTCGATCAGGTCTATGCCAGCCACCCGCAGATTGCAGTCATCGGACGCAGCCTCGGTTCGGGGGTGGCGGTGCGCCTGGCCAGTCAGCGGCCGGTGCAGAATCTGATTCTGGTGACGCCGTTAAACAGCCTTGAGGAAATCGCCGCACGGCAATACCCGTGGGTGCCGGTGAAGTGGTTGCTCAAGGATCGTTTTGAATCGGGCAAGTACGCAGCGCATATCCGCACGCCGACATTGCTGTTGGCGGCCAGCGATGACGACGTGATTGGGCGCAGCAGCACGCAGCGCTTGTTCGAGAGCTTTCCTGCGGGCGTGGCG
>NZ_JAFGYW010000291.1:0-478 GCF_017491595.1 Pseudomonas sp. 51_B | reverse complement strand
ATATAGAGGTCGACGCCGTCAGTGCTGATGCGTTGTTGGCGGGCGACAAAAGAAAAGCCTTTGCCAAGTTCAAGCAGAAAGCTTTGCAAGTGGTCGATGAGTGCTTGTTCGAGTCCGCTTTCCCTGACTTTGCCTGCCGAGGGCAGGCCGAGGAATTCGAGCATGACCGGATCGCGAATGAATTCCCGCGGATTGCATTTCATCGCGTCGATGTTGGTCGTGGCTTCCTCGACCACCTCGGCTTTTTCCGGACTCATCAGCAGGCGCTCGTAGTAGAGCGTCAGGATCTGACGATCAAGGGCGCGGCTTGACCAGTTGAGGTCGGCGCATTCGTTCATGTACCACAGGCGCGCTTTCTCGCTTTCGACCCGCAGTAGCCGGCGGTAGTGGGTCCAGCTCAATTCGGGACGCAGTGCGTCTCGAATTGGAAATTTTTGATAAAACAGGCGCATCTTCCACAAATTGGTTTCATCAAACC
>NZ_JAFGYW010000290.1:0-478 GCF_017491595.1 Pseudomonas sp. 51_B | reverse complement strand
GCAAACTCTGCCGGTCTGCGGACGCAGACTGAGCAGCAGCGCAGCAACGGCCAGCACGATCAACACAACGCCGTAGCCATCGGTGGTCGTCAGCAGTCCTAAGTTGCGCGCCAGATACCCGGCCAGCAACGCCGGCAAACAGAACGCCAGATAACTGAGCACGTAGTACGCCGACATCAACCCGGCTCGTTCATGCGGCAAGGCCAGCGGCACCAGGCTGCGCACCGCTCCGAGAAAGCCCGAACCAAAGCCGCAACCGGCGACCAGTGTGCTGAAGAAAAACAACGACAGACTGGCGCCATGCACGCCGAGCAGAATCAGCACTAGCCCAACCGGCAGCAAGCTCGCACCCAGCCGCAACGCCTGAGCGGCCGGACGATTGCGCATCATGAAAATCATCAACGCACCGGTCACGGTGAGCGCCGCGACCGTAGCGCCGCCGATCAGATTGGAGGTAGAACCAGTGGCCGTGCGCACC
>NZ_JAFGYW010000289.1:0-479 GCF_017491595.1 Pseudomonas sp. 51_B | reverse complement strand
CGCGCACCTCGATCAGGGCAAGGCCGTGCGCGGGCTCGATCTGTCCGACGACGAGAGGGCGCTCCTCAAGCCGTTCTGCCTGATCACCGCGAAGCCGGCGATGTACGTCGCGAACGTGAAGGAAGACGGCTTCGAGAACAATCCGCATCTCGACGCGGTGCGCCGGTACGCGGAAAGCGAGAAGTCGCCGGTCGTCGCGGTGTGCGCGGCGATCGAGGCGGAGATCGCCGATCTCGACGATGCCGAAAAGGAAGCGTTCCTCGCCGACATGGGCAGGGACGAGCCGGGCCTCGACCGCGGGATCCGTGCGGGCTTCAAGCTGCTCGGGCTGCAGACGTACTTCACCGCGGGCGTGAAGGAAGTGCGCGCGTGGACGATCCACATCGGCGACACCGCGCCGCAAGCGGCGGGCGTGATCCATACGGATTTCGAGCGCGGCTTCATTCGCGCGCAGACGATCGCATACGACGATTTCATCG
>NZ_JAFGYW010000288.1:0-479 GCF_017491595.1 Pseudomonas sp. 51_B | reverse complement strand
GGACCACCCCCTGAAAGCCGGCCACAAGCCGGCTTTTTTAATGCCTGCGAAAAAGCTTCCCGGCATGCCAGACCGCTCGCCGGCCAATGCGCCGCTGTCATCAGGCAGGCATAAGATCGGTCTATCCCCTCGCCGGTCCGCCGCCATGAAACGCCCCTCGCCCTTCCTGCTCGCCCTGCTACTGACAGCCCCGTTGCCAGCGTACGCGCAGGCCGGCGACTGGAAGCTCGCCAAGGACCAGGACGGCGTGCAGGTCTACCTGAAACAAGTCCCCGGCTCGAACTACAAGAGCTTCCGTGGCATCACGCTGGTGAAGGCCGATGTCGCCACCCTCGGCCACCTGCAGGAGAACCTGCGCGTCTCCTGCGCCTGGCTCTACGCCTGTGCGCAGATGCGCTTGCTCAAGTACAGCGACGAGGCGATCTGGGTCTACCTCGACACCAAGCTTCCCTGGCCCGCCGCCCCGCGGGACCTGGTAC
>NZ_JAFGYW010000287.1:0-480 GCF_017491595.1 Pseudomonas sp. 51_B | reverse complement strand
GAATATGAATTACCGGACAACTAAGAAGAATCAACGATCCAGCACTAAACGCTTCACCTTCCAAGACACCCACAACCTCTGCTGCACACTGCTCAATAAGATTTTTGAATGTGATGGCTGATGTGAGATTTCCTCCGTATGTGGAGATGATAATCCGAACAGTTTCACCTTCTTGTGCATTACGCAAGGTCTGGAAAGCATTTCGATAGTAGCTAGGAGATTTGATTTCCTCGTCCAGTAGAATATCTTACACTCCGTCTTTATAGAGAACAGGGCACTCGTTTACTGGCGGGAAGAAAGTCATTTCATCTTCAATACCAAGTTTAGTTTTTGCATTAGATTCTTTCTCCTTACCTCGATTTTCTGTATAACGCGAACCAGCCATACTCATATTTTCCTCATAAATCCCATTAAGTTTCTAATTGTTAGGTGCCCATAAGATTTTCTCAGTTACTTTCACTTAGTCACCTCCTCAAATAC
>NZ_JAFGYW010000286.1:0-480 GCF_017491595.1 Pseudomonas sp. 51_B | reverse complement strand
GTACAAGCTCGACGGCAAGCTGGAATTCTCCGAAGTCTCGGTTGACCAGACCACCGGCTCGGTAACCTTG
This sequence comes from Pseudomonas sp. 51_B, assembly GCF_017491595.1. Classification (NCBI taxonomy): domain Bacteria; kingdom Pseudomonadati; phylum Pseudomonadota; class Gammaproteobacteria; order Pseudomonadales; family Pseudomonadaceae; genus Pseudomonas; species Pseudomonas sp. 51_B. Next base: position 410 of record NZ_JAFGYW010000286.1, on the reverse strand, counting down.
CGCGCAGTGTTCCCCAACCCCGATCACACCCTGCTGCCAGGCATGTTCGTTCACGCCCAGCTGCAAGCCGGCGTCAACAGCGCAGCGATCCTCGCGCCGCAACAAGGCGTGACCCGCGACCTCAAAGGCACCCCGACCGCACTGGTCGTCGGCGCCGACAACAAGGTCGAGCTGCGTCAGCTCAAGGCCAGCCGCACCGTCGGCAGCCAGTGGCTGATCGAAGACGGCCTGAAAGCCGGCGATCGTCTGATCACCGAAGGGCTGCAGTACGTCAAACCGGGCGTCGAGGTCAAAGCGACCGAGGCGACTAACGTCGGCACCAAGAACCCGGCCCCCGCACAGGCAGCTGACAAAGCCGCCGGCGGCAAAGGGGAGTAACCCATGTCAAAATTCTTCATCGACCGTCCGAT
>NZ_JAFGYW010000285.1:0-480 GCF_017491595.1 Pseudomonas sp. 51_B | reverse complement strand
CGGGTGCAGACGGGCGAATTCGTGGACGCCGGCCAGTTCGGCGGCTTGCAGCACCAGCTCGTCTTCGACGTAACGCGCGCCGGACACCAGGTTGTCACGCAGGGTGCCGGACAGCAGCTGAATGTCCTGCGGCACGTAACCGATGTTGTAACGCAGTTCGCTGACGTCGATCTGGCGGATGTCCACGCCGTCGACCAGCAAGGCACCGTCGTCCGGTTGGTACAGGCCCACCAGCAGTTTCGCCAGCGAACTCTTGCCCGAACCACTGCGGCCGATGATGCCGATCTTCTCGCCGGGACGGATCACCAGGTTGATGTTCTTCAGCGCCGGGTTCTGCTGGTCCGGATAGGTGAAGCTGAGCTGACGGCATTCGATCGCACCCTGCAGAACCTTGCGGCTCAGCGGGCGCTCCTCGAAGTTGCGCTCCTGCGGCAGCTCCATCATCTGGTCGACCGAGGTCATGGTCACCCGCGCCTGTTG
>NZ_JAFGYW010000284.1:0-481 GCF_017491595.1 Pseudomonas sp. 51_B | reverse complement strand
CTGCTGCTGCACTGCCGGCGGCCGCTCGCATGGTGGCTCGGCGCGGGTTCGCTGTTCGCCACGCTGCTCGCCGCGGGCTCGCTCGACTGGGTGCCGTGGCACGTCGACGCGCTGTTCGCGGCCGTCAACGTCGTCGAGGCGATCGCGGGCGCGTGGCTCGCGCGGCGCTATCTGATCGCGGGCGGCGGGGTGGACACGCTGCGCGGCTTCGCGATGTTCGTGCTGCTGCTGCCGCTCGGCATGGCGGCGATGCACGCGACGCTCGCGGCGGCGATCCTGTCGGTGTGGATGAACGACCGCGAATGGCTGAGCGAATGGTCGCGCGCGTATGCGGCGAACGCGCTCGCGCTGCTCGTGCTGCTGCCGGCGCTCCTCACGTGGAACGCGCGCGCGTGCGGCGCGACGTGGTCGCGCAGCCGCAATCAGTTGCCGGTGCTCGCGACGTTCGGCTCGCTGTGCTTCGCGTCGATATGGGGATACC
>NZ_JAFGYW010000283.1:0-481 GCF_017491595.1 Pseudomonas sp. 51_B | reverse complement strand
CACCTGCGTCAACGCCTTGTCAGCGAGCACCTGGTAGGCAGTCGTGACCGTGGACGCCTTGCGGGTGAAATAGAGCGCCAGCCGCAGGCCCTCGTTCTGGTCGCCGGCCTTTTGCTCCATGGTCTGCGTGACGTAATGGGTCGCCGTTCCGGTCGTGGCCTGAACGGTCTTCGTCGCGTTGCTGCCGAGCGCGGCGAAATTGAAGGCCGTGGCGAATTCGCGGTAGCGGGTGTCGGTCAGCTTGTTGGCGAAGGTGTTCTTGTTCGCGACACCCTCGGTCAACACCTTGCGCATGAACGCCTTGGCGTAGGTCATGTCGCTAAGGCCATAGGCCTTCATGGCGTAGGAATAGAGGCGATAGTCCTTCAGGAAGTCGTCGATCGTCTTGACGTTGCCGATATGGCTCAGGAAGTAATCGGTCTCGCGGCTGACATCCGGCTGCGTCGCGACCTGTGTCAGCGACTTGCCCATGTCCTTGGTC
>NZ_JAFGYW010000028.1:0-46331 GCF_017491595.1 Pseudomonas sp. 51_B | reverse complement strand
GCGGCGCTCGATCTGCGCTCCACCGAAGAGCTCAAGCCGAGCCTCTAGGCGTAAGTGAACAGCATTAGGATGTTTGCGAGATTTCAATGCCCTGCTCTTGATGGGTGGGCCTGCGTCGCGAAAGGGCCGCAAAGCGGCCCCCGGAATTCAGCATTGCTGAGTCGATTCCTGGGGCTGCTGGGCAATCTGTTCGCAACGCAAGGCCGCTTCTTGAGTCAGATATCCCACACCACGTTGATGGCGAAGTTGCGCCCTGGCATGGTCAGGCGGTCGAGGTTGGCCGGTTGGGTCACGCCAGCTTCACCCTGGCCGTCGTAGCCGCGCACCGAGTCCCACTGCCAGTATTTCTTGTCGGTCAGGTTGTACAGCCCGGCGTTGACGGTGACATCGTCGGTGACTTTGTAGAAGCCGCTCAGGTCCAGGACACCGTAGCCAGGTGTGCGGAACTGCGAGCTCTGGCCATCTGGCGCGAAGAAGGTGGTGTCGTCGACGCGGGTCTTGCGCTTGACCAGGGTCCAGCTCAGCAGGCCGCCGTAGTTCGCCTGTTCGTAACCCAGGCCGAACACGCCGGTCAGCGGGTTGACGCTGTTCAGCGGCTGGCCGTTGTCGTCGTTGCGACCATGGGCGTAGGCGATCGATCCCTGGGTATACAGACCTTGCGGTGCACCGAAGTGGTCCAGGTTCACCCGGCCCTTGACCTCGGCGCCCTTGATGGTGGCGCGCTTGATGTTGTTGGCCTGGAAGGTGGTTTCCAAGTTGGCCGACTGCACGGCATCTTCGTCGATGAAGTCGCGGTACTTGTTGTAGAACACCGCCACGTCGAAGTTGCCGGCGTCGAAGTTGCCGCGCAGGCCGGTTTCGTAGCTTTTGCTCTTTTCCGGTTCTAGGCCGGGATTGCCCTGCACGCTGTAACCCAGTGTCGGGTTTTCAAAGCGCCCGTACATCGATTTGGCCGTCGGGGTGCGGAAGCCTTCGGCGTACTGGCCATACCAGGTGTAATGGTCGTTGAAAGCGTAGGTCATGCCGAACTTGGGCGACACGCGGTGCCACTTCTTGTCAGCGTCGTCGAGGCTGGCAGGGGCGGTGCCCGAGCCTTGGATGCCCCTCAGGAACTGTTCGGTGAACTTGGGCTGCATGCGCGTGTAGTCGTAGCGTGCGCCGGGCAGGAAGGTCCAGTCGTTCCAGCGGATCTCATCCTGTACGAACAGGCTGTAGGTGTTAACGGTGGGGTCCGGGAAGTCACTGACCAGCGCCTGGGCATCGCTGGTGCTGACCTGGCCGATGCTGCGGCAGGCGCCGCCGACCGCCAGGCAGGTGCCGGTACCGCTGCGCGCGCCAGTGACCTGCTCGTGCTTGAGGGTGGTGCCGTAGGTCAGCAGGTGATCGCTGGCGCCGATACTGAAAGCCTTGTCCACCTGGGCATCGAACACCCACTGGCGGTCCTTGTAGGTGGTATCGCGGGTTCGCAGCACCGTGCGGCTGAACGGGAAGTACACCTCCTCGGTGCGCTGGTCGGTTTTGGCGACTTGGTAGTTCAGGCTCCACTTGAGGTGGTCGGCGAGCACGGAATCGAGGCTGAACGCGTGGTTGATACCAAAGCGTTCGCGGGTGATGGTGTCGTTGCCTTGGCGGCTTTTGTACATGCCAAGGCCAGTACCGTTGGTGAATGGGCCGCCGACGGCGCTAAGAATGTTCTGGTCGCGATCGTCCTTGTAGCGTTCATAAGTCAAGCCCAGGCGGGCATCGTCGGCATAGTTCCAGCCCAGTTTGGCCAGTACGTTGGTAGTGCGCACATCCTCCGGGTTCGCCTGGGTGCGGCCCAACCCGGTGCCGCCATGGCTGCCGTAGGATTCGCTTTCGTGGCCGTTGCGCTGGCTCAGGTGCAGCAGGCCGTCGAAATCCCCCGAGCGGCCAGCCACGGTGGCCGAGGTCAGCCAACTGTCATCGGTCGAGCTATAGCCGGTTTTCAGTCGCGCGCCGAGGTCCTTGCCGGGCTTGATGATGTCTTGCGGGTCGAGGGTGAAGTAGCTGACCGCACCACCGATGGCGTTGCTGCCATACAGCACCGAAGCTGGTCCACGAAGGATTTCCACGCGCTTGACGATCTCGGGGTCGACGTAGTTGCGCTGGGTCTGGGCGTAGGGGCCATAGAAGAAGCTGTCGGGGATCGATACACCGTCGACCTGGGTGAGGATGCGCTCGCCGTCGATACCTCGGATGTTGTAGCCGTTCAGGCCGCTGCGCTGTCCGGTGCCGGCCACCGACACACCCGGTTCATAGCGGACCAGCTCCTGGATGGTGTTGACGTTCTGCCGGTCCAATTGCTCGCGGCTCTGGACGGTGACAGTGCTCGGTACTCGGGTCACGTCCTGGGCGCTTCGGGTGGCGCTGACAGTCATCTGCTGCAAAGCGATCACGTTGTTCCCTGGCAGGCGTTCGAGTACCACATTGCCTTGGCCAATGCTGCGAAAGCTCAACCCGGTGCCTTGGAGTAGGCGCTGTAGCGCCGCTTGGGCTGGCAGCGACCCCTGTACACCCGGCGAGGCAACGCCTTGGGCCAGGTCAGCGCTGAAGCCGATCTGCCACCCGGTGACTTGGGTGAATGCGTTTATGGCTTCGACCAGCGGCTGCTGGGCAATGTTGAAGCGGTAGTCGCCCATGCGCGAGCTGCTGGCCTGGGCCGGTTCTACAGCCAGCGCCGGCAGGCTACAGGCACCGCTTGCAAGCAGTGCCAGCGTCAGCAGCGACAGTTGGCCGGTACGGCGGGGACGGGTGGACGGGCGGTTTGGACCTGTGGACATCGAAAGCGCTCCCAGACGCGCGAGTTGTTATAGGGACGACTGTTCTCTTTGTTGAACAAGAATCAGTTGCATTGGCTATAACGAGACGGGCCAGCGGGGAAATCGCGTAAAAATGTTTTTTACTCAGTTGATGATGACCACCGCAGGGAATTCGTGCAGCTGCGCGGAGGTGATGTGAGCCAGCGCGCGCAAGGTTTCGAGCGGCTGGTCGAGGCGGTAATTGCCGGTCACTGTCAGCGTGTCGAGGTGGCTATTGCGGTTGATGATCCAGCCTGGGTAATAACGTCGCACTTCTGCCAGCACCTGGCTAAGAGGGCAGTTTTCGAATATCAAACGGCCGTCGACCCAAGCCAGGTCTTTGCGCATGTCTGGGCGTTGCCGCTGGCCGAAGCCGTTGGGGCCGACACTGATACTGTCGCCAGCACGCAGGCGGATGCGCTGATCGCTGCGACCCTGCAGGTCGACATCGCCGCGCTGAACGCGTACCTGGGCCTCGCCATCGAGGTAGCGCACTGCAAAATCGGTGTCGTGCACCTGGGCGCGCAGAGGCCCGGCCTGAACGTCCAGGGGCGCCTGAGTACCACCGGGCACTTGGAAGTACGCCTCACCTTGCAACAGCCGCGCTACCTCGTGGCCGCCCCGCAGGTCGCTGGCGAATGCGGAGTCGGTGTTGAGCAGCACCTTGGTGCCGTCGACCAGCTCCAGACGCTGACGCTCACCCACTACGGTCAGGTGATCGGCTTGTAGGCGCACTGGCAGGTTGCCAAAGGTGAAGAGCCCGACCAGCAGCACTGCGGCACTGGCCAGAGGCTTGTAGTGCGCGCGCAGGCGGCCGCGTAGCGAGCGGCGTTGACGCTGATTCAACTGCATCGCGGCTTGGCGCATTGGCGTGCCGTTCCACAAGGCTTCGGCTTCGACATAGGCTTGCGCGTTCAGCGGACCCGCGCTGAGCCACTGCTCGAAAGCGGCGGTGTCTTCGGCGCTGGCGCATTGCAGGCGCACGAGCCAGTCCAGCGCCTCGTCCTGCGCACGGGCGCGGGCTTCGGGCCCGTTGGCTGGTGGGCGAGTGGCGGGGCTGTCGGTCACGGTGGGTCCTTGCTGAGGGTTTTGCGGATGATCAAGGCTTGGGCCAGGCATGGCAAGGGCACGGCACGTTCATTTGTGGCGCTCGGCCACGCCCATGCAGATGGCCATGATCAGCTTCAGCTCTTTCTGAACTGTGCTGGCCGAGATCTGCAGTTGCTCGGCAATTTCCAGATAACTGGCCCCTTGCAGGCGGCTGAGGATGAAAATGCGCTGCTGGCGTTGGCTCAACTGATTGAGGCTGACGCTCAGATGCTCAAGCAGTTGGGCTGCATGGGCGGCATCTTCGCTGCTACTCACTGGCGAGGCGACATTGTGCAGCACCTGCTCGGGTACATCGTCGACCAGCATGCGCGACTGCACGCGACGTGCTCGCAGATGGTCCAGCGCCAGGTTGCGGGCAGTCTGGAACACGAACGGTTCGAGGTGCGCGATGGGGCGCTCACCCAGCGCGCGGGAAACTCGCAGGTAAGTTTCCTGCAACAGATCTTCGGCGGTGCTGGGGTTACCTACCATGCGTTGCAACGTGCGCAACAGGGAGAGGCGCTGGATGAGGAAGACGGAGTGGAACCGAGACTGACTCACAGGGGGACCTGGTCGACCAAAAGATAATGATAATGCTTATCATGTAGTCTTCAGGTCAAGACCGGGATTGTCAGCGCATGTCCAGCCCGCGCTCTACCGAGCGTCGCAGGCGCGGCGCTCGGTCTGCAAACTACCCATGTTGCCCAATCGCCCTTAGCGGGCGTTGGCCAATGCCAGGCAGTTGTCCAGCATACGGTTGGAGAACCCCCACTCATTGTCGTACCAGGCCAGCACCTTGAGCATGCGCCCGTTGGCGCGGGTATGGTTGGCATCGAAAATCGACGAAAGCGGATTGTGATTGAAGTCGCACGATACCAATGGCAAGGCGTTGTAGCCGAGCACCTTGGAATGGCGGCTGGCTTCGAGGAACAGCTGGTTGACCTGCTCGGCTGTGGCCTCGCGCTTGAGGTTGACGGTCAGGTCGACCAGCGACACGTTGATCACCGGTACCCGCACGGCCATGCCGGTGAGTTTGCCGGCCAGCTCCGGTAGCACCAGGCCGACGGCCTCGGCAGCGCCGGTCTTGCTCGGGATCATCGACTGGGTAGCCGAGCGAGCGCGGTAGGGGTCGCTGTGATAGACGTCAGTCAGCACCTGATCGTTGGTGTAGGCGTGGATGGTGGTCATGAGCCCTTGTTCGATGCCGAACTCGCGGTGCAGCACCTGGGCGATGGGGGCCAGGCAATTGGTGGTGCACGAGGCATTGGAGATCACCTGGTGCGAAGCGCGCAGGATATCGTGGTTAACCCCGTATACCACGGTGGCATCCACCCCCTTTCCTGGGGCCGAGACGATCACTTTGCCTGCGCCTGCCGTGAGGTGCGCAGCCGCCTTGGCGCGGTCGGTGAACAGCCCGGTGCACTCGAACACCACATCGATCGCCTCGGCCTTCCACGGCAGCTCCGCCGGGTTGCGGATGGCGCTGACCGCGATGCGATCGCCGTTGACCGTGATGCTCTCATGGTCAGCCTGCACGTGTGCATCGAACGCACCATGCACGCTGTCATACTTGAGCAGGTGGGCATTCATGGCGCTGTCACCCAAATCGTTGATGGCGACGACCTGCAGGTCCTGGCGGTAGCCTTGGGTATACAGTGCGCGCAGCACATTGCGCCCGATGCGGCCGAATCCATTGATGGCGATACGTAAAGTCATGGCAGTACCTCTGGCGGTTCGAGTGGAAGCTATGGCAAAAATGACGCTTCACTGAAACGGTTTTGTTGTTGGAATTACAAGATTATTCACTCCGAGATAGAAAACAAGCCTTTTTGATGGCAGTATTTTGGTTAAACCTACAACGAGTGGTTGGGCATGTGCCTCACCGATGCTGCGGGCCGCTCTACCTTGAGCCTAGGCCGTAATCGTCGCCAGCACTGCCCGGTAAACCGCCCTTACAATTAGCCTGGAGTCCAGTACATGCATCCGCGCATCCTTGAGGTCACCCAACGGCTGATCGAACGCAGCCGTGCCACCCGCGAACGCTACCTTGAGCTGATTCGTGGTGCGGCCAGTGACGGCCCCATGCGCGCCAGCCTGCAATGCGCCAACTTCGCCCACGGCGTGGCCGGTTGCGGCGCCGATGACAAGCAGACCCTGCGCTTGATGAATGCCGCCAACGTCGCCATCGTTTCGGCCTACAACGATATGCTTTCGGCGCACCAGCCCTATCTGCATTTTCCCGAGCAGATCAAACAGGCGCTGCGTGAGGTGGGTTCGGTAGGCCAGTTTGCCGGAGGCGTGCCGGCCATGTGCGATGGTGTGACCCAGGGCGAACCGGGCATGGAGTTGGCCATCGCCAGCCGCGAAGTGATCGCCATGTCCACGGCGGTGGCGTTGTCGCACAACATGTTCGATGCCGCCCTGATGCTCGGCATCTGCGACAAGATCGTCCCCGGTCTGATGATGGGGGCCTTGCGCTTTGGCCACTTGCCGACCATTTTCGTCCCAGGCGGGCCGATGGTTTCCGGCATTTCCAACAAGCAGAAGGCCGATGTGCGCCAGCGCTATGCCGAGGGCAAAGCCACCCGTGAAGAGCTGCTGGAGTCGGAGATGAACTCCTACCACAGCCCCGGTACCTGCACCTTCTACGGCACCGCCAACACCAATCAGCTGGTGATGGAAGTCATGGGCCTGCACCTGCCAGGCGCCTCGTTCGTGAACCCGTACACGCCGCTGCGCGATGCCTTGACCGCCGAAGCCGCGCAGCAGGTGACGCGCATGACCAAGGCCAGCGGCAGCTTCATGCCACTGGGCGAAATCGTCGACGAGAAGGCGCTGGTCAATGCCATCGTGGCCTTGCACGCCACGGGAGGTTCGACCAACCATACCCTGCACATCCCGGCGATCGCCCAGGCAGCAGGGATCCAGCTGACCTGGCAAGACATGGCCGACCTGTCCGAGGTAGTGCCGACCCTGTCCCACGTGTACCCGAACGGCAAGGCTGACATCAATCATTTCCAGGCCGCTGGCGGCATGGCCTTCCTGATCCGCGAACTGCTCGATGCCGGCTTGATGCACGAGGACGTCAACACCGTGGCCGGCCATGGCCTGCGCCGCTACACCCAGGAGCCGTTCCTGGACGACGGTAAACTGGTGTGGCGCGAAGGGCCCGCGCAAAGCCTTGACGAAAGTATCCTGCGCCCGGTGGCCAGGCCATTCTCCGCAGAGGGCGGCCTGCGGGTGATGGAAGGCAACCTGGGCCGCGGCGTGATGAAGGTTTCGGCAGTGGCCCTAGAGCATCAGGTCGTCGAGGCGCCAGCCAAGGTGTTCCATGACCAGCAGTCGCTGGCCGAGGCGTTCAAGGCTGGCGAGCTGGAGCGCGATTTCGTGGCCGTGGTGCGCTTCCAGGGGCCGCGCTGCAATGGCATGCCCGAGCTGCACAAGCTGACGCCGTTTTTGGGGGTGCTGCAAGACCGTGGCTACAAAGTGGCGCTGGTGACCGACGGGCGCATGTCAGGTGCCTCGGGCAAAATCCCGGCAGCCATTCATGTTTGCCCTGAGGCATTCGATGGTGGCCCGCTGGCACGGGTGCAAGATGGTGATATCGTGCGGGTCGATGGCGTCGAAGGCACGCTGCGGGTGATGGTGTCGGCCGAGGAACTGGCCAGCCGTGATCTGCCGCCGGCACCCCAAGGCAACGACCTGGGCTGCGGCCGTGAGTTGTTCGGCTTCATGCGTATGGCGTTCAGCCCGGCAGAGCAGGGCGCGAGCGCCTTCACTTCGGCTCTGGAGAACCTCAAATGAAGGACCTGCTGGTTGGCGACATCGGTGGCACCAATGCCCGTTTTGCGTTGTGGCGTGACAACCAGCTGTACCAGGTCCAGGTGTTCGCGACGGCGGATTACACCAGCCCTGAGCAAGCCATCCAGGCCTACCTGAACAGCCACGGCATTGCCCGTGGCGGTTTGGCGGCGGTGTGCCTGGCGGTAGCCGGGCCAGTGGATGGCGATGAATTTCGCTTTACCAACAACCACTGGCGGCTCAGCCGCAAGGCGTTCTGCCAGACCTTGCAGGTCGAGCGGCTACTGTTGACCAACGATTTTTCGGCCCAGGCCCTGGGCATGACCCGCTTACAACCCGGTGAGTATCGTGAAGTATGCCCAGGCCAGGCGGACCCAGCACGGCCGGCATTGGTGATCGGCCCGGGCACTGGCCTTGGCGTCGGCAGCCTGCTGCGCCATGGCGAGCAGCGCTGGCAGGCGCTGCCGGGGGAGGGCGGGCATGTCGACCTGCCGGTGGGCAATGCCCGCGAAGCTGCGATCCATCAGCAGATCCAAAGCCAGATCGGCCACGTCAGCGCCGAGACGGTGCTGAGCGGCGGCGGCCTGGTGCGGTTGTATCAGGCCATGTGCGCGCTGGACGGCGATATGCCCCGCCATACATCCCCGGCTCAGATCACCGATGCAGCGCTGGGCGGCGAGCCACGGGCGCTGGCGGTGATCGAGCAGTTCTGCCGTTTTCTCGGGCGCGTGGCGGGCAACAATGTACTGACCCTGGGGGCCCGCGGCGGGGTTTATATTGTCGGCGGCGTGATCCCGCGTTTTGCCGACCTGTTCCTGCGCAGCGGGTTTGCCGAGAGTTTCGCCGACAAAGGCTGCATGAGCGGCTATTTCGCCGGGGTGCCGGTATGGCTGGTGACGGCGGAATTCTCTGGACTGTTGGGGGCAGGGGTGGCATTACAGCAAGCATTGGATCACTGACGGGCGCTAAGCGCCCCCAACAGCAGGCGACGAAGACCTGCGATGAAAAGAGGGCGGGATACCTTGAGCACTGCCGGAAAATCGATCCTGATGGTCGACGACGATCAGGAAATACGCGAGTTGTTGCAAACCTACCTGAGCCGCGCCGGCTTCCAGGTGCATGCCGAAGCCGATGGCCAGGGTTTTCGCCGCGCGCTGGAAACCACCCCATGTGAGTTGGTGATCCTCGACGTCATGCTGCCCGACGAAGATGGCTTCAGCCTGTGCCGCTGGGTGCGTCAGCACCCACGCCTGTCGCGGGTGCCGATCATCATGCTGACGGCCAGCTCCGATGAGGCAGACCGGGTCATCGGCCTGGAGTTGGGGGCCGACGATTACTTGGGCAAACCGTTCAGCCCGCGTGAACTGCAGGCGCGCATCAAGGCCCTGCTGCGGCGCAGCGAATTCGGGCAGGCAGCGCCTGGCAACACCGTACTGGCCTTCGATGACTGGCGCCTGGATACCATCAGCCACCGCCTGTTCCACCGCGATGGTGAAGAGGTGATCCTGTCCGGGGCCGACTTCGCCCTGCTGAAGCTGTTTCTCGACCACCCTCAACAGATTCTCGACCGCGACACCATCGGCAACGCCACCCGTGGCCGCGAGCCGATGCCGCTGGACCGCATCGTCGACATGGCGGTCAGCCGCCTGCGTCAGCGCCTGCGCGATACCGACAAGCCGCCACGGCTGATCCGCACCGTGCGTGGCAGTGGCTACCTGCTGGCTGCCCATGTCTGCTGCGCGTCCTGAGCGGCGCTGGCGCCTGCTGCCGCGCTCATTGCTGGGGCGCATGCTGCTGCTGACCTTGTTGGTGGTGCTACTGGCCCAGGGCTTGTCGAGCGTGATCTGGGTTGCGCAGTTGCGCGCGAGCCAATTGCAAGGTCTGCGCGCCAGCGCTGGCAGCCTGGCTCACTCGATGAGCGCCAGCGTCAGTTACTTTCGCTCACTGCCGGTGGCCTATCGGCCGATGGTTCTTGATCAATTGCGCAGCATGGGCGGTACGCGCTTTTTCGTGTCACTCAACGACAAGCCGCTGGACATGCCGGTGTTGCCCAACACCCCGCGCAAGCAGGCGGTGATCGAGGTGTTTGAACAAGTACTGCATGAGCGTCTGGGCGAGGGCATGCAAATCTCCGTGGAGTTCGTCAGCCCTGATGACCTGCGCATTTTCAACAGCGGCCTGAAACTCGACGAGCTGCCGCGTTCGTGGGCGCATTACTCTTTGACCCTGGAGCCACTCAACCCACCGGTGTTGGTCACCCAAATTCGTCTTGGCGAAGGGGAGTGGCTGTATATCGCCTCGTTGTTGCCCGAGCCTTACACGGGCCTTGAAGCCGAACGTCTGCCCCGCCAGCAGATCGGCTTCATCGTGCTGACCACGGCTTTGCTGTTGCTGTTCATCGGCTTGCTGGTGCACTGGCAGAGCTGGCCGCTCAAGCGCTTGGCGCGTGCCGCCCGTGAGCTTTCCCTCGGCGCCGATGTGGCCCCGGTGGCCGAAGGCGGTGGCAGCGAGGTGGTGGAAGTGGGGCGGGCGTTCAACAGCATGCGTGAGCGTATCAGCCGTTACCTGACCGAACGCTCCCAGTTGTTCAGTGCCATTTCCCACGACCTGCGTACCCCGATCACCCGCTTGCGCCTGCGTGTGGAGCTACTTGAAGACGAGCGCTTGCAGGCCAAGTTCAGCCAGGACCTCGATGAGCTGGAGCTACTGGTCAAAGGGGCGCTGCAATGCGTGAAGGACACCGATATCCACGAGAACATCGAGCCGGTCGACCTCAATCAGGTGCTGGAAATTCTGGCCGAGCCATATCTGCAGGATGGGCGGGTCACCGTCGAAGGTCGGGCTTTGGCCCCGTATCCGGGCAAACCTCTGGCCCTGCGCCGTTGCATCGGCAACCTGATCGACAACGCCATCAAGTACGGCGAGCGAGCCCACCTGCGCATCATCGATAGCCCCCAGGGGTTCGTGCTGCAGGTGGAAGACCAAGGCCCAGGCGTGCCGCAACAGCAGATGGAACAGGTGTTCGAGCCGCACTTTCGTCTGGTCGCCAGCCAGCAGGGCTACGGCCTGGGCTTGGGCATCGCGCGCAACATCGCTCACAGCCACGGCGGTGAGGTCAGCCTGCTCAATTTGCGCGAGGGCGGCCTGCGCGTCACGCTGCACTTGCCCCGAAGCGCGGAGTGACGAATGTCACGGCTTGGTGACATAACCGCAGTCCTTCGTGACATGCCGGCCGGGTCGGCTGGTTAGACTTCGCAGCACCACTGGCAAGGAATGCGCCGGCTCATGAATCTTGATTTCCCTGTTGGCAGCTGCCTGGATTCGCCTGCCCATGCAGCCTGGCTGCGGCAAGAAGGGCGGCGGCTGCTCGACTTCGCCAAGGCCTCCCGGTTGCCCGAGGGCTTTGGTAGCCTCGATGCCGAAGGGCGTCTTGCCCCAGGCGCCAGCGCTCAAACCCTGAACACAGCGCGCATGACCCATTGTTTCGCGATCGCTCACATGCAGGGCGAGCCGGGCTGCCTTGCCTATGCCGAGCACGGTGTCGCGGCCCTGCTGGGGCCACTGCGCGATCATGAACATGATGGCTGGTTCGGCCATCCTTATGGCCACAACGATGATGCCAAGCTTGCCTACCTGCATGCATTCGTGGCGCTGGCAGCCAGCTCTGCGGCAGTGGCTGGGGTTGCCGGGGCCATGCAGTTGTTAGGGGATGTGGTGCGGGTGATCGAAGGGCATTTCTGGTGCGAGGCGCAGGGTGCCCTGGATGAGAGCTTCTCCCGTACCTGGCAATTGCCTGAGCCCTACCGTGGCGCCAACAGCAACATGCACGCCACCGAAGCATTCCTGGCCCTGGCCGATGCCACTGGCGACCCGCTGTGGTTGCAGCGTGCCTTGCGCATTGCCGAGCGCATCATTCACGTCCATGCCACTGCCAGTGGCTACCGGGTCATCGAGCACTTCGACGCCAGCTGGCAGCCACTGCTGCACTATAACCAGGCTCAGCAAGCCGATCTGTTCCGGCCCTATGGCACAACGCCTGGGCATGCCTTGGAGTGGGCGCGGCTGCTGCTGCATCTGGAGGCCAGCTTGCGCCTGGCCGGGCAGGGCGCACCGGATTGGCTGCTGGAATGCGCCTGCGGCTTGTTCGACAGCGCCTGTCGCCAGGCCTGGGGCGTCGATGGTGAGCCAGGCTTTGTCTACACGCTGGACTGGGACAACCGCCCAGTGGTCAGGCAACGCCTGCACTGGGTCCACGCCGAAGCTTGCGCCACGGCGGCCGCCTTGTGGCGCAGAACCGCAGAAGCACGCTATCAGCAGTGGTACCAGTGTTTCTGGGCGTTCATCGACAAGCATTTCATAGACCGCGATCGCGGTAGCTGGCATCACGAACTCGATGCCAGCAACAACCCAGCCGGTACGCTATGGCCAGGCAAGCCTGACCTCTACCACGCCTATCAAGCACTACTGCTGCCCAACCTGCCATTGGCCCCGAGCCTGGCAACTGCCGTTTCGCACTATGTAACCAAACGATGACATTCGCGCATCGCTTCGTTACCTGGCGAAGCGGGCGCGCTGATTAGACTCCATGCAATGCAAGCGATCGACTTGCCCTGCATAACAACAAGAAAGGTATTGCGATGAATTCTACCCTCCGCCTCGCCGCCGCGATCTCCCTTGCCTCGCTCCTGCCCCTCAGTGTGTCGGCTGCCGATTCCAAAGGCACTGTCGAAGTGGTGCACTGGTGGACCTCCGGTGGTGAAAAAGCTGCTGTCGATGTGCTCAAATCGAACGTCGAGAAAGATGGCTTCGTCTGGAAGGACGGCGCTGTTGCCGGTGGTGGCGGTGCCACTGCCATGACGGTGCTCAAAAGCCGCGCCGTCGCAGGCAATCCGCCTGGAGTCGCCCAGATCAAAGGCCCGGACATCCAGGAATGGGCGACCACCGGGCTGCTGGACCCAGAGGTACTCGAAAGCGTCGCCAAAGAAGAAAAATGGGATGCTTTGCTCGATCAAAAGGTCGCCAACACCGTGAAATACGAAGGCGCCTACGTTGCGGTGCCGGTCAACATCCACCGCATCAACTGGCTGTGGATCAACCCGGACGTCTTCAAGAAGGCCGGCATCGACAAGGCGCCAACCACACTCGATGAATTCTACGCCGCTGCCGACAAGCTCAAGGCGGCTGGTTTCATCCCGCTCGCCCATGGCGGCCAACCTTGGCAGGACAGCACCGTATTCGAAAGCGTGGTGCTGGCGGTGATGGGAGCAGATGGCTACAAGAAGGCTCTGGTCGACCTGGATCCGGCGGCGCTGACTGGCCCGCAGATGGTCCAGGCATTGACCGATCTGAAGAAAATCGCCACCTACATGGACCCTGATGGCAAAGGCCAGGATTGGAACCTGGAAGCGGCCAAGGTCATCAATGGCAAGGCCGGCATGCAGATCATGGGCGATTGGGCCAAGAGCGAGTGGACCCTTGCCAAGAAGACCGCTGGCAAGGACTACCAGTGCGTACCGTTCCCTGGCACCGACAAAGCATTCCTCTACAACATCGACTCGCTGGTCGTGTTCAAGCAGAACGACAAAGGTACCGCTGCCGGTCAGGAGGACATCGCCCGCAACGTCATGGGTCAGGACTTCCAAAAGGTCTTCAGCATCAACAAGGGCTCGATCCCGGTGCGTAACGACATGCTCGCCGACATGGGCAAGTACGGCTTCGACGAGTGTGCCCAGACCTCGGCCAAGGACTTCCTCGCCGACGCCAAGACTGGCGGCCTGCAGCCGAGCATGGCGCACAACATGGCCACTTCGCTGGCTGTCCAGGGTGCCTTCTTCGATGTGGTGACCAACTACATCAACGACCCCAAGGCCGACCCGGCCGATGCGGCGAAGAAGCTGGCTGCGGCGGTCAAGGCTGCCAAATAGCCCGTTCGAGCTTGGCCAAATCCCTGCTGGAGCGGGTTAAACCGCGAACACCTGCGTAGCCACCGCCTGGCACCGCAGTGTCTTGTTCGCGGGCAGCCCACTCCTGCAGGTGATCTGTTGACCTTACCCTGGTGGCTAACATGACGACACTGACCGCCCAACTGCGGGCTTCCCCCCTGGACGCGCTGCAGCGCTGGCTGCCGAAACTGGTGCTGGCGCCGAGTATGTTCATCGTTCTGGTGGGCTTTTACGGCTACATCCTGTGGACCTTCGTGCTGTCCTTCACCACTTCGACTTTTCTGCCGACCTACAAATGGGCGGGCCTGGCGCAGTACGCCCGTTTGTTCGACAACGACCGCTGGTGGGTAGCGAGCAAGAACCTTGCGCTCTTCGGTGGGCTGTTCATCGCCATTAGCCTGGCTATTGGTGTGCTGCTGGCGGTGTTGCTGGACCAGCGTATCCGCCGCGAGGGTTTCATCCGCACGATCTACCTGTACCCCATGGCGCTGTCGATGATCGTCACCGGTACCGCCTGGAAGTGGCTGCTCAACCCCGGGATGGGGCTGGACAAGCTGCTGCGCGATTGGGGCTGGGAGGGTTTTCGCCTGGACTGGCTGATCGACCCTGACCGGGTGGTGTACTGCTTGGTGATCGCCGCCGTATGGCAGGCCTCGGGCTTCATCATGGCGATGTTCCTTGCCGGCTTGCGCGGGGTCGACCAGTCGATCATTCGCGCTGCGCAAATCGACGGTGCCAGCCTGCCACGTATCTATTGGACCGTGGTACTGCCTAGCCTGCGCCCGGTGTTTTTCAGCTCGCTGATGATCCTCTCGCATATCGCGATCAAAAGTTTCGACCTGGTAGCGGCAATGACGGCCGGTGGGCCTGGTTATTCCTCTGACCTGCCGGCGATGTTCATGTACTCCTTCACCTTCAGCCGTGGCCAGATGGGCATGGGTTCGGCCAGCGCCATCCTGATGCTCGGGGCGATCCTGGCGATCCTCGTGCCGTACCTGTATTCGGAACTCAGGAGCAAGCGCCATGCGTGACGCGTCGATCAAATCGCCGGTCAGCCTCAGCCGTATCGCCATCCATGCGGTACTGCTGATCGCCGTGCTGCTGTACCTGGTGCCGCTGGTGGTGATGCTGTTGACCAGCTTCAAGTCCCCGGAAGACATCAGTACCGGCAACCTGCTGAGCTGGCCTGCGGTAATTACCGGCATCGGCTGGGTCAAGGCCTGGGAAACGGTCAGTGGCTACTTCTGGAACTCGATCATGATCACCGTGCCGGCGGTACTGATCTCTACAGCCATCGGCGCACTGAATGGCTATGTGCTGGCGATGTGGCGCTTTCGCGGCTCGCAGCTGTTCTTCGGGCTATTGCTGTTCGGCTGCTTCCTGCCGTTCCAGACAGTGCTGCTGCCGGCTTCGTTCACCCTCGGCAAGCTGGGGCTGGCCAGCACCACCAGCGGCCTGGTGTTGGTGCACGTGGTCTACGGCCTGGCCTTTACCACGCTGTTCTTTCGCAACTTCTACGTGAGCATCCCCGATGCCCTGGTCAAGGCTGCACGCCTGGACGGCGCGGGTTTCTTCACCATTTTCCGCCGCATCATCCTGCCGATGTCGACGCCGATCATCATGGTCTGCCTGATCTGGCAGTTCACCCAGATCTGGAACGACTTCCTGTTCGGCGTGGTGTTTTCCAGCGGTGATTCGCAGCCGATCACCGTGGCTCTGAATAACCTGGTCAACACCAGCACTGGGGCCAAGGAATACAACGTCGACATGGCGGCGGCAATGATCGCCGGTCTGCCAACCCTGCTGGTTTATGTGGTGGCAGGCAAATATTTCGTCCGCGGGCTCACCGCCGGCGCGGTCAAGGGGTAAGTCATGGCAACACTCGAACTTCGCAATGTGAACAAGACCTACGGTACCGGCCTCCCGGACACCCTCAAGGACATCCAGTTGGCGATCAAGGATGGCGAGTTCCTGATCCTGGTGGGCCCTTCCGGCTGTGGCAAGTCGACCTTGATGAACTGCATCGCCGGCCTTGAGCAAATCACCGGTGGCGCAATCCTCATCGACGGGCAGGATGTCAGCGGCATGAGCCCCAAGGATCGCGATATCGCCATGGTGTTCCAGAGCTACGCGCTGTACCCGACCATGAGCGTGCGCGAAAACATCGAGTTCGGCCTGAAGATCCGCAAGATGCCCCAGGCTGCCATCGATGAGGAGGTGGCGCGGGTGGCCAAGCTGTTGCAGATCGAGCACCTGCTGGCGCGCAAGCCGGCACAGCTTTCCGGTGGCCAGCAGCAGCGTGTGGCCATGGGCCGGGCGCTGGCGCGGCGGCCGAAGATCTACCTGTTCGACGAGCCGCTGTCCAACCTGGACGCCAAGTTGCGGGTGGAGATGCGCACGGAAATGAAACTGATGCACCAGCGCCTGAAAACCACCACGGTGTATGTCACCCACGACCAGATCGAGGCCATGACCCTGGGCGACAAAGTGGCGGTGATGAAGGATGGCATCATTCAGCAGTTCGGCACGCCCCAGCAGATCTACAACGACCCGGCCAACCAATTCGTTGCCAGCTTCATCGGCTCGCCGCCGATGAACTTCATTGCGGTACGCCTGGCCAATCAGGATGGGCGCCTGATGGCAGTGCTCGACAGTGGGCAAGCCCGCTGCGAACTGCCACTGGGGCAGTCCAAAGATGACCTCGACGGCCGCCAGGTCATTCTCGGTATCCGCCCTGAGCAGATCAGCTTGGGTGCAAACCAGGGCAATGGCCTGCCGGGGATTCGCGCCGAAGTGCAGGTGACCGAGCCCACCGGGCCGGACCTTTTGGTGTTCGTCACCCTCAACCAGACCAAGGTCTGCTGCCGCTTGGCGCCCGATATCGACTGCCGGGTCGGCGACAGCCTGAACCTGCAATTCGACCCGGCCAAGGTGCTGCTGTTCGACGCTGACAGCGGCGAACGCCTGCACCTGGCCAGCAGTGAAACTGTCGTAAAGGACAACGTGGCTCAGATCAAGAGCCGTTAAACCGTCTACATCACCAATAAGAAAAAAGAGGACGCAAAGGGATGGAACAGCGCAAACGCATCACAACCCTGGGTTCATTGGCCCTGCTCGCCGTGGTCGGCAGCAGTGGCGCGCAAGCTGCCGAGGCATTTTCCAGCGAGTCGAAATGGATGACCGGCGATTGGGGCGGTACCCGCACCGAGCTGCTGAACAAGGGTTACGACTTCACCCTGGACTACGTGGGCGAGGTAGCCGGGAATTTGCACGGCGGGTACAACCACGACAAAACCGCGCGCTACAGCGACCAGTTTGCCTTGGGCGCGCACCTGGATCTGCAAAAGATCCTCGGTTGGCACGACGCCGAGTTCAAGCTGGCGATCACCGAGCGCAGCGGTCGCAACCTGTCCAACGATCGTATCAGCGACCCGCGTGCCGGCCAGTTCAGTTCGGTGCAGGAGGTGTGGGGCCGTGGCCAGACTTGGCGTCTGACGCAGATGTGGGTCAAGCAGAAATATTTCGATGGCGCGCTGGATGTGAAGGTAGGCCGCTTCGGTGAGGGCGAAGACTTCAACAGCTTCCCCTGCGACTTCCAGAACCTGGCCTTCTGCGGATCGCAAGTGGGCAACTGGGTGGGCGGCATCTGGTACAACTGGCCGGTCAGCCAGTGGGCGTTGCGGGTCAAGTACAACATCACGCCGGAGTTCTTCGTTCAGGTCGGCGCCTATGAACAAAACCCGTCGAACCTGGAGACTGGCAACGGCTTCAAACTCAGTGGCAGTGGCACCAAGGGTGCGATCTTGCCGGTAGAGATGGTCTGGCAGCCCAAGCTCAATGACCTGCCGGGGGAATACCGCCTGGGTTATTACTACAGCACCGCCAAAGCCGATGACGTGTACGACGACATTAATGGCAACCCGCAGGCCCTCACTGGCGAGGCCTTCAAGTCGCACTCGAGCAAGCATGGCTGGTGGGTGGTGGCGCAGCAGCAGGTCACCGCCCATGGCGGCGATGCCAACCGAGGCCTGAGCCTGTTCGCCAACTTCACCGTGCATGACAAAGCCACCAACGTGGTCGACAACTACCAACAGGTGGGCCTGGTCTATAAAGGCGCCTTCGACGCCCGGCCCAAGGACGACATAGGCTTTGGCGTGGCGCGCATTCATGTCAACGATGATGTGAAGAAACGCGCTCAGTTGCTCAATGCCCAGAGCGGTATCGACGATTACGACAACCCAGGGTTCGTGCCGGTACAGCGTGCTGAGTACAACGCAGAGCTTTATTACGGCTTCCATGTCACCAACTGGCTGACCGTGCGGCCCAACCTTCAATACATCAAGCACCCAGGTGGCGTCGACGATGTGGACAGCGCACTGGTCGCGGGGTTGAAGATTCAGTCGTCATTCTAAGGCCAATTGTTGTAAATTTACGCCAATCCAACTTCGGCTCCCGGCACCCACTGGCTTGCAGTGGGTGCCGGGGATGGGCTGAGGTAGCGCTATCTCAAACAACAAGAGCTTGGAACCATGCCTGAACATCCGCTCCATCGCTTCTTTTCCTCGCAGCGGCCCCGGCCGACTTTCGAGTGGGAGCGTTATCAGCAGCGCGATGTGCTGATCATCGATCACCCCCGTTGCCAGGCAGTGTTCAGCCGCCAGGGCGCCCAACTGCTGCATTTTCAGCCGGCCGGCGAGCGGCCGTGGTTGTGGTGCGCCGAGCAGTGGCCGCAAGTGGGTGCCATTCGCGGTGGGGTGCCAGTGTGTTGGCCCTGGTATGGCCGCCACCCCAGCGAGGACCTGTGGCCCGCCCACGGCTGGGCGCGCTTGCTGGACTGGAAGCTGGTAGACAGCCGGGAGGACGAGCAGGGCGTCAGCCTTAAGTGGCGGCTGGACTTGTGCGATTGGCAGGTCGACCTGCATGCCAAGCTTGGCAGCCGCATGGAACTGAGCCTGAGCACCGAGCATCAGGACAGCGAACCTTGCCAGTTGAGCCATGCGCTGTTGGCTTACTGGCGTATCAGTGACGTTTCCGAGATAGCGCTATCTGGCCTGGAAGACATCGAAGGTTACGACCGCCTGAGCCGTCAGGCCTGCCGTGAAGAAGGCGCCTTGAAGCTCAAGGGCGGCTGCCAGAAAGTCTACCCAGGCACGCCGCGCGTGCAGTTGCAGGACCCGGCATGGCAGCGCGAGCTGTGCATCGATACCGGTGACAGCCACGATACCGTGGTCTGGCACCCAGGTAATCGGCCATTGATGGGCGTCACTGGCCGTGAGTGTCAGGGTTTCGTCTGTGTCGAGGCCGCCAGCGGCAGTGGCGAGGGCCTGAGCCTGGCGCCAGGGCAGCGAGCGCATCTGCGGCTGCAGGCGCACAGGCTCAGTTGAGTTCGTCGTCCTCTACCGGGTAGCGGCTAGCGTTGAGGCTCTCTTTGATCTTGCGCAGGTGCGGCTGGAAGTCCACACCGCGGCGCAGGGTCATGCCAGTGGCCAGTACGTCGAGCACGGTCAGCTGGATGATTCGCGAGGTCATCGGCATGTAGATGTCGGTGTCCTCAGGCAGCGGAATATGCAGGCTCAGGCTGCAGGCCTGGGCAAGGGGCGAGCCGGCAGCAGTCAGGCCCAGTACCGAAGCGCCGTTTTCCCGTGCCAGGCGCGCCACGTCGACCAGCTCGCGGGTGCGCCCGGTGTAAGAAATGATCACGAACAGGTCGCCGGTATGGGCCACCGAAGCCAACATGCGTTGCATCAGCACATCGGCGTGGGCCGATACCGCCAGGTTGAAGCGGAAAAACTTGTGCTGGGCGTCCAGGGCCACCGGTGCCG
This sequence comes from Pseudomonas sp. 51_B, assembly GCF_017491595.1. Taxonomy (NCBI): domain Bacteria; kingdom Pseudomonadati; phylum Pseudomonadota; class Gammaproteobacteria; order Pseudomonadales; family Pseudomonadaceae; genus Pseudomonas; species Pseudomonas sp. 51_B. Next base: position 26,858 of record NZ_JAFGYW010000028.1, on the reverse strand, counting down.
AGGCGCCGAGGCCGAAGAAGTGAATCTGCCGGGCCTGGATCATCATGTCCACGGCGCGGCTGACTTGTTGCGGGTCCAGTTGCTGGCAGGCACTGTCGAGCGAGGCGATGGCGCTGCCGAAAATTTTCTGGGTATAGGCGGCCGGATCATCGTCGGCTTCAACTGCCCGGCTTACGTAAGCTGCACCACTGGCCAGGCTCTGCGCCAGTTGCAGCTTGAGCTCCGGGTAGCCGCTGACACCAAATGAGCGGCAAAAGCGGTTGACGGTCGGTTCGCTGACCTTGGCCGCCTGGGCCAGCGCGGCGATGCTGAAACGGGTGGCTTGTTGCGGGTTGAGCAGGATGACTTCGGCGACTTTGCGTTCGGCCTTGTTCAGCTCGTCGAGGCGGCCCTGGATTTGTTCCAGGAGGTTTCGCACGCGGTCCATGGGTGTGTCCTTGGGTCGGGAAGACAGCCGGCTGAGGGAGCAGCAGGCTTTTTGCACGGTCGTCTATCGTACTGTCGGTGCGGTTGACGTACCACTTGTCTGTAGAGTTTGTGTTTAATGTTGTGGTTTTTACTACATTATCCCTTGAAAACCGTGTTTGAAAGCGGTATTCCTAGACCAACTTTAGGAAAGAACCAACATCATGGCTGCGATCAGTGTCGAACCTTGCACCTTTGCCCTGTTTGGCGCCCTTGGCGACCTGGCATTGCGCAAGCTGTTTCCTGCGCTCTATCAGCTTGACCGTGCCAACCTCCTGCATGCGGACACCCGCTTGCTGGCGCTGGCACGAGAGGCGGGCAGCGTCGAGGAGCACCTCAATACCATCGAAGCGCATCTACGCCGGCATGTAGCCGAGGCCGATATCGAGCCGGCGGCGATGGGGCGTTTCCTCGGCCGTTTGCATTATGTGCACCTGGACTTCCTGCAACCTGAGGGCTACCAGGCGCTGGCCGAGCAACTGAACGCCGAGCAACCATTGATTGCCTACTTCGCCACGGCGGCGGCGGTTTACGGGGCAATCTGCGAGAACCTCGACAAAGCAGGCCTTGCTGCTCGCACCAGGGTCGTGCTGGAAAAGCCCATTGGCCATGACCTTGAATCGTCGCGGCGGGTCAACGACGCTGTAGCGCGCTTCTTCCCGGAAAACCGGGTATATCGCATCGACCACTACCTGGGCAAAGAGACGGTGCAAAACCTGATCGCGCTGCGCTTTGCCAACAGCCTGTTCGAAACCCAGTGGAATCAGAATTCCATTTCCCACGTGGAAATCACCGTTGCAGAGAAGGTCGGCATCGAGGGCCGTTGGGGCTACTTCGACAAAGCCGGTCAGTTGCGCGACATGATTCAGAACCACTTGCTGCAACTGCTCTGCCTGATCGCCATGGACCCACCGAGCGAGCTGTCGGCCGACAGTATTCGTGACGAGAAGGTCAAGGTGCTCAAGGCACTGGCTCCGATCACTGGCGAGGGTTTGAGCACCAGCGTGGTGCGTGGCCAATACATCGCAGGCTACAGCGACGGCAAGCCCGTGCCGGGCTACCTGGAGGAAGACAACGCAAACGCCCAGAGCGACACCGAAACCTTCGTCGCCCTGCGCGCGGACATTCGCAACTGGCGTTGGTCCGGTGTGCCGTTCTACCTGCGTACTGGCAAGCGTATGCCGCAAAAACTGTCGCAGATCGTCATTCATTTCAAGGAGACGCCGCACTACATCTTCGCCCCGGAACAGCGTTTGCAGGTTGGCAACAAGCTGATCATCCGCCTGCAACCGGACGAAGGTATCTCTTTGCGCGTGATGACCAAGGAGCAGGGGCTGGACAAGGGCATGCAACTGCGCAGTGGCCCGTTGCAGCTGAATTTTTCCGACGCCTGGCGCAGTACGCGGATTCCCGATGCCTACGAACGCTTGCTGTTGGAAGTGATGCGCGGCAATCAGAACCTGTTCGTGCGCAAGGACGAAATCGAGTACGCCTGGAAGTGGTGTGACCAACTGATCGCCGGCTGGCGTAACGCGGGCGATGCGCCCAAGCCCTACGCAGCAGGTTCCTGGGGGCCGATGAGCTCGATTGCATTGATTACCCGAGACGGGAGGTCGTGGTATGGCGATATCTGAATTGAAGCTGCCGGCAGCGGTGCAGGTGCACGAGCTGGCAGAAGCCAAGTTACTGGCCGCTACCCTGGCCCACGATGTGGCCGAGCGACTGCGCGCAGCCATCGCCAGCAAAGGCCAAGCCTGCGTGGTGCTGTCCGGTGGCCGTAGCCCGGTACCATTTTTGGAACAACTGGCCGGTGAACAACTGGACTGGGCCAAGGTTACCGTCAGCTTGGCTGATGAGCGTTGGGTGCCGGTTGAGCATGCTGACAGCAACGCAGGGCTATTGGCACGTCACCTGTTCCAGGGGGCAGCGGCCAAGGCTCGCTTCATTGGCCTGTACCAGCAGGCCGAACATCTCGATGCGGCGGCCTTGAGCGCTGACCAGGCCTTGGCAGATCTGCCGCCCATCGACGTTCTGGTGCTGGGCATGGGCGACGATGGCCATACCGCCTCACTGTTTCCCAACAGCCCGAATCTGGCCGAAGGCCTAGACCTGAACAGCAAGCGCCGATGCCTGCCGATGCTCGCCCCGAGCGTGCCGCACCAGCGGCTATCGCTTACCCGCGCCATGCTTGCCAGTGCAGCGTTCACTGCGCTGTCTGTGCAAGGGCCGGGCAAACTCGCTACCCTGCGCGCCGCGCTGGCGGGCAACGACCTTGCGCAAATGCCGATTCGCGCCTTTCTTCACGACCCCCTGAGCATCTACTGGTGCCCATGAGCCAAGGATCCACTGTCATGACCACCCTTGAACGCCCACAGCCAAAGCTTTCGATGGCAGATAAAGCCGCCAGGATCGATGCCATCTGCGAGCAGGCGCGTATCCTGCCGGTAATCACCATCGCCCGTGAGCAAGACATTCTGCCGCTGGCCGATGCCCTGGCTGCTGGTGGTATCCGCACCCTGGAGGTGACCTTGCGCTCCCAGCATGGCCTGAAGGCCATCCAGGTGCTGCGCGAGCAACGCCCGGAACTGTGCATCGGTGCCGGCACCGTGCTCGATCGCAGTATGTTCGCTGCTGTAGAGGCTGCGGGTGCGCAATTCGTCGTTACCCCAGGCATCACCCAGGACATCCTTGAAGCGGGCGTGGACAGCGAAATTCCGCTGTTGCCAGGCATCAGCACGCCATCGGAAATCATGATGGGCTACGCCCTGGGTTATCGCCGCTTCAAGCTGTTCCCAGCGGAAATCAGCGGCGGGGTGGCCGCGATCAAGGCCTTCGCCGGCCCATTCGGCGATATACGCTTCTGCCCAACCGGCGGCGTTAACCCAGCCAACGTGCGCAATTACATGGCGTTGCCCAATGTGATGTGCGTGGGCGGCACCTGGATGCTCGATAGCAGCTGGATCAAGAATGGTGACTGGGCACGGATCCAGGCCTGCAGCGCCGAGGCGATTGGGTTGCTGGACGCCAACTGAATTTGATTTGTTGTGTGCTTTACGGCTTATGGGGCGCTTGGTCGGCGCCTCTTTTTTTTGCCTGCAGATTTTTGGCGCCTGGGAGACCGAGCGCCGCCCGCGCGGCGCATCGCGAGCTGCGCTCGCTCCTACGTTTGTTTCGGGCCAATTATGCCTGCGGGATTTGCGCGCGAACGCCTTGGCGCATGACGCAATATCGCGTCGTACAAACAAGGCGGTCGCGCGCGCCTGTCACAGGCGTTACTGGCCCGAAACAGACGTAGGAGCGAGCGCAGCTCGCGATGCGCCGCGCGGGCGGCGCTCGGTCTCCCAGGCGCCAAAAATCTGCAGGCAAAAAAAAGAGGCGCCGACCAAGCGCCCCATAAGCCGTAAAGCACACAACAAATCAAATTCAGTTGGCGTCCAGCAACCCAATCGCCTCGGCGCTGCAGGCCTGGATCCGTGCCCAGTCACCATTCTTGATCCAGCTGCTATCGAGCATCCAGGTGCCGCCCACGCACATCACATTGGGCAACGCCATGTAATTGCGCACGTTGGCTGGGTTAACGCCGCCGGTTGGGCAGAAGCGTATATCGCCGAATGGGCCGGCGAAGGCCTTGATCGCGGCCACCCCGCCGCTGATTTCCGCTGGGAACAGCTTGAAGCGGCGATAACCCAGGGCGTAGCCCATCATGATTTCCGATGGCGTGCTGATGCCTGGCAACAGCGGAATTTCGCTGTCCACGCCCGCTTCAAGGATGTCCTGGGTGATGCCTGGGGTAACGACGAATTGCGCACCCGCAGCCTCTACAGCAGCGAACATACTGCGATCGAGCACGGTGCCGGCACCGATGCACAGTTCCGGGCGTTGCTCGCGCAGCACCTGGATGGCCTTCAGGCCATGCTGGGAGCGCAAGGTCACCTCCAGGGTGCGGATACCACCAGCAGCCAGGGCATCGGCCAGCGGCAGAATGTCTTGCTCACGGGCGATGGTGATTACCGGCAGGATACGCGCCTGCTCGCAGATGGCATCGATCCTGGCGGCTTTATCTGCCATCGAAAGCTTTGGCTGTGGGCGTGCAAGGGTGGTCATGACAGTGGATCCTTGGCTCATGGGCACCAGTAGATGCTCAGGGGGGCGTGAAGAAAGGCGCGAATCGGCATTTGCGCAAGGTCGTTGCCCGCCAGCGCGGCGCGCAGGGTAGCGAGTTTGCCCGGCCCTTGCACAGACAGCGCAGTGAACGCTGCACTGGCAAGCATGGCGCGGGTAAGCGATAGCCGCTGGTGCGGCACGCTCGGGGCGAGCATCGGCAGGCATCGGCGCTTGCTGTTCAGGTCTAGGCCTTCGGCCAGATTCGGGCTGTTGGGAAACAGTGAGGCGGTATGGCCATCGTCGCCCATGCCCAGCACCAGAACGTCGATGGGCGGCAGATCTGCCAAGGCCTGGTCAGCGCTCAAGGCCGCCGCATCGAGATGTTCGGCCTGCTGGTACAGGCCAATGAAGCGAGCCTTGGCCGCTGCCCCCTGGAACAGGTGACGTGCCAATAGCCCTGCGTTGCTGTCAGCATGCTCAACCGGCACCCAACGCTCATCAGCCAAGCTGACGGTAACCTTGGCCCAGTCCAGTTGTTCACCGGCCAGTTGTTCCAAAAATGGTACCGGGCTACGGCCACCGGACAGCACCACGCAGGCTTGGCCTTTGCTGGCGATGGCTGCGCGCAGTCGCTCGGCCACATCGTGGGCCAGGGTAGCGGCCAGTAACTTGGCTTCTGCCAGCTCGTGCACCTGCACCGCTGCCGGCAGCTTCAATTCAGATATCGCCATACCACGACCTCCCGTCTCGGGTAATCAATGCAATCGAGCTCATCGGCCCCCAGGAACCTGCTGCGTAGGGCTTGGGCGCATCGCCCGCGTTACGCCAGCCGGCGATCAGTTGGTCACACCACTTCCAGGCGTACTCGATTTCGTCCTTGCGCACGAACAGGTTCTGATTGCCGCGCATCACTTCCAACAGCAAGCGTTCGTAGGCATCGGGAATCCGCGTACTGCGCCAGGCGTCGGAAAAATTCAGCTGCAACGGGCCACTGCGCAGTTGCATGCCCTTGTCCAGCCCCTGCTCCTTGGTCATCACGCGCAAAGAGATACCTTCGTCCGGTTGCAGGCGGATGATCAGCTTGTTGCCAACCTGCAAACGCTGTTCCGGGGCGAAGATGTAGTGCGGCGTCTCCTTGAAATGAATGACGATCTGCGACAGTTTTTGCGGCATACGCTTGCCAGTACGCAGGTAGAACGGCACACCGGACCAACGCCAGTTGCGAATGTCCGCGCGCAGGGCGACGAAGGTTTCGGTGTCGCTCTGGGCGTTTGCGTTGTCTTCCTCCAGGTAGCCCGGCACGGGCTTGCCGTCGCTGTAGCCTGCGATGTATTGGCCACGCACCACGCTGGTGCTCAAACCCTCGCCAGTGATCGGAGCCAGTGCCTTGAGCACCTTGACCTTCTCGTCACGAATACTGTCGGCCGACAGCTCGCTCGGTGGGTCCATGGCGATCAGGCAGAGCAGTTGCAGCAAGTGGTTCTGAATCATGTCGCGCAACTGACCGGCTTTGTCGAAGTAGCCCCAACGGCCCTCGATGCCGACCTTCTCTGCAACGGTGATTTCCACGTGGGAAATGGAATTCTGATTCCACTGGGTTTCGAACAGGCTGTTGGCAAAGCGCAGCGCGATCAGGTTTTGCACCGTCTCTTTGCCCAGGTAGTGGTCGATGCGATATACCCGGTTTTCCGGGAAGAAGCGCGCTACAGCGTCGTTGACCCGCCGCGACGATTCAAGGTCATGGCCAATGGGCTTTTCCAGCACGACCCTGGTGCGAGCAGCAAGGCCTGCTTTGTCGAGGTTCTCGCAGATTGCCCCGTAAACCGCCGCCGCCGTGGCGAAGTAGGCAATCAATGGTTGCTCGGCGTTCAGTTGCTCGGCCAGCGCCTGGTAGCCCTCAGGTTGCAGGAAGTCCAGGTGCACATAATGCAAACGGCCGAGGAAACGCCCCATCGCCGCCGGCTCGATATCGGCCTCGGCTACATGCCGGCGTAGATGCGCTTCGATGGTATTGAGGTGCTCCTCGACGCTGCCCGCCTCTCGTGCCAGCGCCAGCAAGCGGGTGTCCGCATGCAGGAGGTTGGCACGGTCAAGCTGATAGAGCGCAGGAAACAGCTTGCGCAATGCCAGGTCGCCAAGGGCGCCAAACAGGGCAAAGGTGCAAGGTTCGACACTGATCGCAGCCATGATGTTGGTTCTTTCCTAAAGTTGGTCTAGGAATACCGCTTTCAAACACGGTTTTCAAGGGATAATGTAGTAAAAACCACAACATTAAACACAAACTCTACAGACAAGTGGTACGTCAACCGCACCGACAGTACGATAGACGACCGTGCAAAAAGCCTGCTGCTCCCTCAGCCGGCTGTCTTCCCGACCCAAGGACACACCCATGGACCGCGTGCGAAACCTCCTGGAACAAATCCAGGGCCGCCTCGACGAGCTGAACAAGGCCGAACGCAAAGTCGCCGAAGTCATCCTGCTCAACCCGCAACAAGCCACCCGTTTCAGCATCGCCGCGCTGGCCCAGGCGGCCAAGGTCAGCGAACCGACCGTCAACCGCTTTTGCCGCTCATTTGGTGTCAGCGGCTACCCGGAGCTCAAGCTGCAACTGGCGCAGAGCCTGGCCAGTGGTGCAGCTTACGTAAGCCGGGCAGTTGAAGCCGACGATGATCCGGCCGCCTATACCCAGAAAATTTTCGGCAGCGCCATCGCCTCGCTCGACAGTGCCTGCCAGCAACTGGACCCGCAACAAGTCAGCCGCGCCGTGGACATGATGATCCAGGCCCGGCAGATTCACTTCTTCGGCCTCGGCGCCTCGGCACCGGTGGCCCTGGACGCCCAGCACAAGTTTTTCCGCTTCAACCTGGCGGTATCGGCCCACGCCGATGTGCTGATGCAACGCATGTTGGCTTCGGTGGCCCATACCGGCGACCTGTTCGTGATCATTTCTTACACCGGGCGCACCCGCGAGCTGGTCGACGTGGCGCGCCTGGCACGGGAAAACGGCGCTTCGGTACTGGGCCTGACTGCTGCCGGCTCGCCCCTTGCCCAGGCCTGCAGCCTGAGCCTGCATATTCCGCTGCCTGAGGACACCGACATCTACATGCCGATGACCTCGCGAATCATCCAGCTGACCGTGCTCGACGTACTGGCCACTGGCATGACCCTGCGCCGCGGTGTGGACTTCCAGCCGCACCTGCGCAAGATCAAAGAGAGCCTCAACGCTAGCCGCTACCCGGTAGAGGACGACGAACTCAACTGAGCCTGTGCGCCTGCAGCCGCAGATGCGCTCGCTGCCCTGGCGCCAGGCTCAGGCCCTCGCCACTGCCGCTGGCGGCCTCGACACAGACGAAACCCTGACACTCACGGCCAGTGACGCCCATCAATGGCCGATTACCTGGGTGCCAGACCACGGTATCGTGGCTGTCACCGGTATCGATGCACAGCTCGCGCTGCCATGCCGGGTCCTGCAACTGCACGCGCGGCGTGCCTGGGTAGACTTTCTGGCAGCCGCCCTTGAGCTTCAAGGCGCCTTCTTCACGGCAGGCCTGACGGCTCAGGCGGTCGTAACCTTCGATGTCTTCCAGGCCAGATAGCGCTATCTCGGAAACGTCACTGATACGCCAGTAAGCCAACAGCGCATGGCTCAACTGGCAAGGTTCGCTGTCCTGATGCTCGGTGCTCAGGCTCAGTTCCATGCGGCTGCCAAGCTTGGCATGCAGGTCGACCTGCCAATCGCACAAGTCCAGCCGCCACTTAAGGCTGACGCCCTGCTCGTCCTCCCGGCTGTCTACCAGCTTCCAGTCCAGCAAGCGCGCCCAGCCGTGGGCGGGCCACAGGTCCTCGCTGGGGTGGCGGCCATACCAGGGCCAACACACTGGCACCCCACCGCGAATGGCACCCACTTGCGGCCACTGCTCGGCGCACCACAACCACGGCCGCTCGCCGGCCGGCTGAAAATGCAGCAGTTGGGCGCCCTGGCGGCTGAACACTGCCTGGCAACGGGGGTGATCGATGATCAGCACATCGCGCTGCTGATAACGCTCCCACTCGAAAGTCGGCCGGGGCCGCTGCGAGGAAAAGAAGCGATGGAGCGGATGTTCAGGCATGGTTCCAAGCTCTTGTTGTTTGAGATAGCGCTACCTCAGCCCATCCCCGGCACCCACTGCAAGCCAGTGGGTGCCGGGAGCCGAAGTTGGATTGGCGTAAATTTACAACAATTGGCCTTAGAATGACGACTGAATCTTCAACCCCGCGACCAGTGCGCTGTCCACATCGTCGACGCCACCTGGGTGCTTGATGTATTGAAGGTTGGGCCGCACGGTCAGCCAGTTGGTGACATGGAAGCCGTAATAAAGCTCTGCGTTGTACTCAGCACGCTGTACCGGCACGAACCCTGGGTTGTCGTAATCGTCGATACCGCTCTGGGCATTGAGCAACTGAGCGCGTTTCTTCACATCATCGTTGACATGAATGCGCGCCACGCCAAAGCCTATGTCGTCCTTGGGCCGGGCGTCGAAGGCGCCTTTATAGACCAGGCCCACCTGTTGGTAGTTGTCGACCACGTTGGTGGCTTTGTCATGCACGGTGAAGTTGGCGAACAGGCTCAGGCCTCGGTTGGCATCGCCGCCATGGGCGGTGACCTGCTGCTGCGCCACCACCCACCAGCCATGCTTGCTCGAGTGCGACTTGAAGGCCTCGCCAGTGAGGGCCTGCGGGTTGCCATTAATGTCGTCGTACACGTCATCGGCTTTGGCGGTGCTGTAGTAATAACCCAGGCGGTATTCCCCCGGCAGGTCATTGAGCTTGGGCTGCCAGACCATCTCTACCGGCAAGATCGCACCCTTGGTGCCACTGCCACTGAGTTTGAAGCCGTTGCCAGTCTCCAGGTTCGACGGGTTTTGTTCATAGGCGCCGACCTGAACGAAGAACTCCGGCGTGATGTTGTACTTGACCCGCAACGCCCACTGGCTGACCGGCCAGTTGTACCAGATGCCGCCCACCCAGTTGCCCACTTGCGATCCGCAGAAGGCCAGGTTCTGGAAGTCGCAGGGGAAGCTGTTGAAGTCTTCGCCCTCACCGAAGCGGCCTACCTTCACATCCAGCGCGCCATCGAAATATTTCTGCTTGACCCACATCTGCGTCAGACGCCAAGTCTGGCCACGGCCCCACACCTCCTGCACCGAACTGAACTGGCCGGCACGCGGGTCGCTGATACGATCGTTGGACAGGTTGCGACCGCTGCGCTCGGTGATCGCCAGCTTGAACTCGGCGTCGTGCCAACCGAGGATCTTTTGCAGATCCAGGTGCGCGCCCAAGGCAAACTGGTCGCTGTAGCGCGCGGTTTTGTCGTGGTTGTACCCGCCGTGCAAATTCCCGGCTACCTCGCCCACGTAGTCCAGGGTGAAGTCGTAACCCTTGTTCAGCAGCTCGGTGCGGGTACCGCCCCAATCGCCGGTCATCCATTTCGACTCGCTGGAAAATGCCTCGGCAGCTTGCGCGCCACTGCTGCCGACCACGGCGAGCAGGGCCAATGAACCCAGGGTTGTGATGCGTTTGCGCTGTTCCATCCCTTTGCGTCCTCTTTTTTCTTATTGGTGATGTAGACGGTTTAACGGCTCTTGATCTGAGCCACGTTGTCCTTTACGACAGTTTCACTGCTGGCCAGGTGCAGGCGTTCGCCGCTGTCAGCGTCGAACAGCAGCACCTTGGCCGGGTCGAATTGCAGGTTCAGGCTGTCGCCGACCCGGCAGTCGATATCGGGCGCCAAGCGGCAGCAGACCTTGGTCTGGTTGAGGGTGACGAACACCAAAAGGTCCGGCCCGGTGGGCTCGGTCACCTGCACTTCGGCGCGAATCCCCGGCAGGCCATTGCCCTGGTTTGCACCCAAGCTGATCTGCTCAGGGCGGATACCGAGAATGACCTGGCGGCCGTCGAGGTCATCTTTGGACTGCCCCAGTGGCAGTTCGCAGCGGGCTTGCCCACTGTCGAGCACTGCCATCAGGCGCCCATCCTGATTGGCCAGGCGTACCGCAATGAAGTTCATCGGCGGCGAGCCGATGAAGCTGGCAACGAATTGGTTGGCCGGGTCGTTGTAGATCTGCTGGGGCGTGCCGAACTGCTGAATGATGCCATCCTTCATCACCGCCACTTTGTCGCCCAGGGTCATGGCCTCGATCTGGTCGTGGGTGACATACACCGTGGTGGTTTTCAGGCGCTGGTGCATCAGTTTCATTTCCGTGCGCATCTCCACCCGCAACTTGGCGTCCAGGTTGGACAGCGGCTCGTCGAACAGGTAGATCTTCGGCCGCCGCGCCAGCGCCCGGCCCATGGCCACACGCTGCTGCTGGCCACCGGAAAGCTGTGCCGGCTTGCGCGCCAGCAGGTGCTCGATCTGCAACAGCTTGGCCACCCGCGCCACCTCCTCATCGATGGCAGCCTGGGGCATCTTGCGGATCTTCAGGCCGAACTCGATGTTTTCGCGCACGCTCATGGTCGGGTACAGCGCGTAGCTCTGGAACACCATGGCGATATCGCGATCCTTGGGGCTCATGCCGCTGACATCCTGCCCGTCGATGAGGATTGCGCCACCGGTGATTTGCTCAAGGCCGGCGATGCAGTTCATCAAGGTCGACTTGCCACAGCCGGAAGGGCCCACCAGGATCAGGAACTCGCCATCCTTGATCGCCAACTGGATGTCCTTGAGGGTGTCCGGGAGGCCGGTACCGTAGGTCTTGTTCACATTGCGAAGTTCGAGTGTTGCCATGACTTACCCCTTGACCGCGCCGGCGGTGAGCCCGCGGACGAAATATTTGCCTGCCACCACATAAACCAGCAGGGTTGGCAGACCGGCGATCATTGCCGCCGCCATGTCGACGTTGTATTCCTTGGCCCCAGTGCTGGTGTTGACCAGGTTATTCAGAGCCACGGTGATCGGCTGCGAATCACCGCTGGAAAACACCACGCCGAACAGGAAGTCGTTCCAGATCTGGGTGAACTGCCAGATCAGGCAGACCATGATGATCGGCGTCGACATCGGCAGGATGATGCGGCGGAAAATGGTGAAGAAACCCGCGCCGTCCAGGCGTGCAGCCTTGACCAGGGCATCGGGGATGCTCACGTAGAAGTTGCGAAAGAACAGCGTGGTAAAGGCCAGGCCGTAGACCACGTGCACCAACACCAGGCCGCTGGTGGTGCTGGCCAGCCCCAGCTTGCCGAGGGTGAACGAAGCCGGCAGCAGCACTGTCTGGAACGGCAGGAAGCAGCCGAACAGCAATAGCCCGAAGAACAGCTGCGAGCCGCGAAAGCGCCACATCGCCAGCACATAGCCATTCAGTGCGCCGATGGCTGTAGAGATCAGTACCGCCGGCACGGTGATCATGATCGAGTTCCAGAAGTAGCCACTGACCGTTTCCCAGGCCTTGACCCAGCCGATGCCGGTAATTACCGCAGGCCAGCTCAGCAGGTTGCCGGTACTGATGTCTTCCGGGGACTTGAAGCTGGTCAACAGCATCACCACCAGCGGCACCAGGTACAGCAGCACGGCGATCAGCAGTACCGCATGGATGGCGATACGGCTGAGGCTGACCGGCGATTTGATCGACGCGTCACGCATGGCGCTTGCTCCTGAGTTCCGAATACAGGTACGGCACGAGGATCGCCAGGATCGCCCCGAGCATCAGGATGGCGCTGGCCGAACCCATGCCCATCTGGCCACGGCTGAAGGTGAAGGAGTACATGAACATCGCCGGCAGGTCAGAGGAATAACCAGGCCCACCGGCCGTCATTGCCGCTACCAGGTCGAAACTTTTGATCGCGATATGCGAGAGGATCATCAGCGAGCTGAAAAACACCGGGCGCAGGCTAGGCAGTACCACGGTCCAATAGATACGTGGCAGGCTGGCACCGTCGATTTGCGCAGCGCGAATGATCGACTGGTCGACCCCGCGCAAGCCGGCAAGGAACATCGCCATGATGAAGCCCGAGGCCTGCCATACGGCGGCGATCACCAAGCAGTACACCACCCGGTCAGGGTCGATCAGCCAGTCCAGGCGAAAACCCTCCCAGCCCCAATCGCGCAGCAGCTTGTCCAGCCCCATCCCGGGGTTGAGCAGCCACTTCCAGGCGGTACCGGTGACGATCATCGACAGCGCCATGGGGTACAGGTAGATCGTGCGGATGAAACCCTCGCGGCGGATACGCTGGTCCAGCAACACCGCCAGCAGCACACCAATAGCCAGGCTAATGGCGATGAACAGCCCACCGAAGAGCGCAAGGTTCTTGCTCGCTACCCACCAGCGGTCGTTGTCGAACAAACGGGCGTACTGCGCCAGGCCCGCCCATTTGTAGGTCGGCAGAAAAGTCGAAGTGGTGAAGGACAGCACGAAGGTCCACAGGATGTAGCCGTAAAAGCCCACCAGAACGATGAACATACTCGGCGCCAGCACCAGTTTCGGCAGCCAGCGCTGCAGCGCGTCCAGGGGGGAAGCCCGCAGTTGGGCGGTCAGTGTCGTCATGTTAGCCACCAGGGTAAGGTCAACAGATCACCTGCAGGAGTGGGCTGCCCGCGAACAAGACACTGCGGTGCCAGGCGGTGGCTACGCAGGTGTTCGCGGTTTAACCCGCTCCAGCAGGGATTTGGCCAAGCTCGAACGGGCTATTTGGCAGCCTTGACCGCCGCAGCCAGCTTCTTCGCCGCATCGGCCGGGTCGGCCTTGGGGTCGTTGATGTAGTTGGTCACCACATCGAAGAAGGCACCCTGGACAGCCAGCGAAGTGGCCATGTTGTGCGCCATGCTCGGCTGCAGGCCGCCAGTCTTGGCGTCGGCGAGGAAGTCCTTGGCCGAGGTCTGGGCACACTCGTCGAAGCCGTACTTGCCCATGTCGGCGAGCATGTCGTTACGCACCGGGATCGAGCCCTTGTTGATGCTGAAGACCTTTTGGAAGTCCTGACCCATGACGTTGCGGGCGATGTCCTCCTGACCGGCAGCGGTACCTTTGTCGTTCTGCTTGAACACGACCAGCGAGTCGATGTTGTAGAGGAATGCTTTGTCGGTGCCAGGGAACGGTACGCACTGGTAGTCCTTGCCAGCGGTCTTCTTGGCAAGGGTCCACTCGCTCTTGGCCCAATCGCCCATGATCTGCATGCCGGCCTTGCCATTGATGACCTTGGCCGCTTCCAGGTTCCAATCCTGGCCTTTGCCATCAGGGTCCATGTAGGTGGCGATTTTCTTCAGATCGGTCAATGCCTGGACCATCTGCGGGCCAGTCAGCGCCGCCGGATCCAGGTCGACCAGAGCCTTCTTGTAGCCATCTGCTCCCATCACCGCCAGCACCACGCTTTCGAATACGGTGCTGTCCTGCCAAGGTTGGCCGCCATGGGCGAGCGGGATGAAACCAGCCGCCTTGAGCTTGTCGGCAGCGGCGTAGAATTCATCGAGTGTGGTTGGCGCCTTGTCGATGCCGGCCTTCTTGAAGACGTCCGGGTTGATCCACAGCCAGTTGATGCGGTGGATGTTGACCGGCACCGCAACGTAGGCGCCTTCGTATTTCACGGTGTTGGCGACCTTTTGATCGAGCAAAGCATCCCATTTTTCTTCTTTGGCGACGCTTTCGAGTACCTCTGGGTCCAGCAGCCCGGTGGTCGCCCATTCCTGGATGTCCGGGCCTTTGATCTGGGCGACTCCAGGCGGATTGCCTGCGACGGCGCGGCTTTTGAGCACCGTCATGGCAGTGGCACCGCCACCACCGGCAACAGCGCCGTCCTTCCAGACGAAGCCATCTTTCTCGACGTTCGATTTGAGCACATCGACAGCAGCTTTTTCACCACCGGAGGTCCACCAGTGCACCACTTCGACAGTGCCTTTGGAATCGGCAGCCGACACACTGAGGGGCAGGAGCGAGGCAAGGGAGATCGCGGCGGCGAGGCGGAGGGTAGAATTCATCGCAATACCTTTCTTGTTGTTATGCAGGGCAAGTCGATCGCTTGCATTGCATGGAGTCTAATCAGCGCGCCCGCTTCGCCAGGTAACGAAGCGATGCGCGAATGTCATCGTTTGGTTACATAGTGCGAAACGGCAGTTGCCAGGCTCGGGGCCAATGGCAGGTTGGGCAGCAGTAGTGCTTGATAGGCGTGGTAGAGGTCAGGCTTGCCTGGCCATAGCGTACCGGCTGGGTTGTTGCTGGCATCGAGTTCGTGATGCCAGCTACCGCGATCGCGGTCTATGAAATGCTTGTCGATGAACGCCCAGAAACACTGGTACCACTGCTGATAGCGTGCTTCTGCGGTTCTGCGCCACAAGGCGGCCGCCGTGGCGCAAGCTTCGGCGTGGACCCAGTGCAGGCGTTGCCTGACCACTGGGCGGTTGTCCCAGTCCAGCGTGTAGACAAAGCCTGGCTCACCATCGACGCCCCAGGCCTGGCGACAGGCGCTGTCGAACAAGCCGCAGGCGCATTCCAGCAGCCAATCCGGTGCGCCCTGCCCGGCCAGGCGCAAGCTGGCCTCCAGATGCAGCAGCAGCCGCGCCCACTCCAAGGCATGCCCAGGCGTTGTGCCATAGGGCCGGAACAGATCGGCTTGCTGAGCCTGGTTATAGTGCAGCAGTGGCTGCCAGCTGGCGTCGAAGTGCTCGATGACCCGGTAGCCACTGGCAGTGGCATGGACGTGAATGATGCGCTCGGCAATGCGCAAGGCACGCTGCAACCACAGCGGGTCGCCAGTGGCATCGGCCAGGGCCAGGAATGCTTCGGTGGCGTGCATGTTGCTGTTGGCGCCACGGTAGGGCTCAGGCAATTGCCAGGTACGGGAGAAGCTCTCATCCAGGGCACCCTGCGCCTCGCACCAGAAATGCCCTTCGATCACCCGCACCACATCCCCTAACAACTGCATGGCCCCGGCAACCCCAGCCACTGCCGCAGAGCTGGCTGCCAGCGCCACGAATGCATGCAGGTAGGCAAGCTTGGCATCATCGTTGTGGCCATAAGGATGGCCGAACCAGCCATCATGTTCATGATCGCGCAGTGGCCCCAGCAGGGCCGCGACACCGTGCTCGGCATAGGCAAGGCAGCCCGGCTCGCCCTGCATGTGAGCGATCGCGAAACAATGGGTCATGCGCGCTGTGTTCAGGGTTTGAGCGCTGGCGCCTGGGGCAAGACGCCCTTCGGCATCGAGGCTACCAAAGCCCTCGGGCAACCGGGAGGCCTTGGCGAAGTCGAGCAGCCGCCGCCCTTCTTGCCGCAGCCAGGCTGCATGGGCAGGCGAATCCAGGCAGCTGCCAACAGGGAAATCAAGATTCATGAGCCGGCGCATTCCTTGCCAGTGGTGCTGCGAAGTCTAACCAGCCGACCCGGCCGGCATGTCACGAAGGACTGCGGTTATGTCACCAAGCCGTGACATTCGTCACTCCGCGCTTCGGGGCAAGTGCAGCGTGACGCGCAGGCCGCCCTCGCGCAAATTGAGCAGGCTGACCTCACCGCCGTGGCTGTGAGCGATGTTGCGCGCGATGCCCAAGCCCAGGCCGTAGCCCTGCTGGCTGGCGACCAGACGAAAGTGCGGCTCGAACACCTGTTCCATCTGCTGTTGCGGCACGCCTGGGCCTTGGTCTTCCACCTGCAGCACGAACCCCTGGGGGCTATCGATGATGCGCAGGTGGGCTCGCTCGCCGTACTTGATGGCGTTGTCGATCAGGTTGCCGATGCAACGGCGCAGGGCCAGAGGTTTGCCCGGATACGGGGCCAAAGCCCGACCTTCGACGGTGACCCGCCCATCCTGCAGATATGGCTCGGCCAGAATTTCCAGCACCTGATTGAGGTCGACCGGCTCGATGTTCTCGTGGATATCGGTGTCCTTCACGCATTGCAGCGCCCCTTTGACCAGTAGCTCCAGCTCATCGAGGTCCTGGCTGAACTTGGCCTGCAAGCGCTCGTCTTCAAGTAGCTCCACACGCAGGCGCAAGCGGGTGATCGGGGTACGCAGGTCGTGGGAAATGGCACTGAACAACTGGGAGCGTTCGGTCAGGTAACGGCTGATACGCTCACGCATGCTGTTGAACGCCCGCCCCACTTCCACCACCTCGCTGCCACCGCCTTCGGCCACCGGGGCCACATCGGCGCCGAGGGAAAGCTCACGGGCGGCACGCGCCAAGCGCTTGAGCGGCCAGCTCTGCCAGTGCACCAGCAAGCCGATGAACAGCAACAGCAAAGCCGTGGTCAGCACGATGAAGCCGATCTGCTGGCGGGGCAGACGTTCGGCTTCAAGGCCCGTGTAAGGCTCGGGCAACAACGAGGCGATATACAGCCACTCCCCTTCGCCAAGACGAATTTGGGTGACCAACACCGGTGGGTTGAGTGGCTCCAGGGTCAAAGAGTAATGCGCCCACGAACGCGGCAGCTCGTCGAGTTTCAGGCCGCTGTTGAAAATGCGCAGGTCATCAGGGCTGACGAACTCCACGGAGATTTGCATGCCCTCGCCCAGACGCTCATGCAGTACTTGTTCAAACACCTCGATCACCGCCTGCTTGCGCGGGGTGTTGGGCAACACCGGCATGTCCAGCGGCTTGTCGTTGAGTGACACGAAAAAGCGCGTACCGCCCATGCTGCGCAATTGATCAAGAACCATCGGCCGATAGGCCACCGGCAGTGAGCGAAAGTAACTGACGCTGGCGCTCATCGAGTGAGCCAGGCTGCCAGCGCTGGCGCGCAGACCTTGCAATTGGCTCGCGCGCAACTGCGCAACCCAGATCACGCTCGACAAGCCCTGGGCCAGTAGCACCACCAACAAGGTCAGCAGCAGCATGCGCCCCAGCAATGAGCGCGGCAGCAGGCGCCAGCGCCGCTCAGGACGCGCAGCAGACATGGGCAGCCAGCAGGTAGCCACTGCCACGCACGGTGCGGATCAGCCGTGGCGGCTTGTCGGTATCGCGCAGGCGCTGACGCAGGCGGCTGACCGCCATGTCGACGATGCGGTCCAGCGGCATCGGCTCGCGGCCACGGGTGGCGTTGCCGATGGTGTCGCGGTCGAGAATCTGTTGAGGGTGGTCGAGAAACAGCTTCAGCAGGGCGAAGTCGGCCCCGGACAGGATCACCTCTTCACCATCGCGGTGGAACAGGCGGTGGCTGATGGTATCCAGGCGCCAGTCATCGAAGGCCAGTACGGTGTTGCCAGGCGCTGCCTGCCCGAATTCGCTGCGCCGCAGCAGGGCCTTGATGCGCGCCTGCAGTTCACGCGGGCTGAACGGTTTGCCCAAGTAATCGTCGGCCCCCAACTCCAGGCCGATGACCCGGTCTGCCTCATCGGAGCTGGCCGTCAGCATGATGATCGGCACCCGCGACAGGCGTGGGTGCTGACGCACCCAGCGGCACAGGCTGAAGCCATCTTCGTCGGGCAGCATGACGTCGAGGATCACCAACTCACATGGGGTGGTTTCCAGCGCGCGGCGAAAACCCTGGCCATCGGCTTCGGCATGCACCTGGAAGCCGGCGCGGCTCAGGTAGGTTTGCAACAACTCGCGTATTTCCTGATCGTCGTCGACCATCAGGATCGATTTTCCGGCAGTGCTCAAGGTATCCCGCCCTCTTTTCATCGCAGGTCTTCGTCGCCTGCTGTTGGGGGCGCTTAGCGCCCGTCAGTGATCCAATGCTTGCTGTAATGCCACCCCTGCCCCCAACAGTCCAGAGAATTCCGCCGTCACCAGCCATACCGGCACCCCGGCGAAATAGCCGCTCATGCAGCCTTTGTCGGCGAAACTCTCGGCAAACCCGCTGCGCAGGAACAGGTCGGCAAAACGCGGGATCACGCCGCCGACAATATAAACCCCGCCGCGGGCCCCCAGGGTCAGTACATTGTTGCCCGCCACGCGCCCGAGAAAACGGCAGAACTGCTCGATCACCGCCAGCGCCCGTGGCTCGCCGCCCAGCGCTGCATCGGTGATCTGAGCCGGGGATGTATGGCGGGGCATATCGCCGTCCAGCGCGCACATGGCCTGATACAACCGCACCAGGCCGCCGCCGCTCAGCACCGTCTCGGCGCTGACGTGGCCGATCTGGCTTTGGATCTGCTGATGGATCGCAGCTTCGCGGGCATTGCCCACCGGCAGGTCGACATGCCCGCCCTCCCCCGGCAGCGCCTGCCAGCGCTGCTCGCCATGGCGCAGCAGGCTGCCGACGCCAAGGCCAGTGCCCGGGCCGATCACCAATGCCGGCCGTGCTGGGTCCGCCTGGCCTGGGCATACTTCACGATACTCACCGGGTTGTAAGCGGGTCATGCCCAGGGCCTGGGCCGAAAAATCGTTGGTCAACAGTAGCCGCTCGACCTGCAAGGTCTGGCAGAACGCCTTGCGGCTGAGCCGCCAGTGGTTGTTGGTAAAGCGAAATTCATCGCCATCCACTGGCCCGGCTACCGCCAGGCACACCGCCGCCAAACCGCCACGGGCAATGCCGTGGCTGTTCAGGTAGGCCTGGATGGCTTGCTCAGGGCTGGTGTAATCCGCCGTCGCGAACACCTGGACCTGGTACAGCTGGTTGTCACGCCACAACGCAAAACGGGCATTGGTGCCACCGATGTCGCCAACCAGCAGGTCCTTCATTTGAGGTTCTCCAGAGCCGAAGTGAAGGCGCTCGCGCCCTGCTCTGCCGGGCTGAACGCCATACGCATGAAGCCGAACAACTCACGGCCGCAGCCCAGGTCGTTGCCTTGGGGTGCCGGCGGCAGATCACGGCTGGCCAGTTCCTCGGCCGACACCATCACCCGCAGCGTGCCTTCGACGCCATCGACCCGCACGATATCACCATCTTGCACCCGTGCCAGCGGGCCACCATCGAATGCCTCAGGGCAAACATGAATGGCTGCCGGGATTTTGCCCGAGGCACCTGACATGCGCCCGTCGGTCACCAGCGCCACTTTGTAGCCACGGTCTTGCAGCACCCCCAAAAACGGCGTCAGCTTGTGCAGCTCGGGCATGCCATTGCAGCGCGGCCCCTGGAAGCGCACCACGGCCACGAAATCGCGCTCCAGCTCGCCAGCCTTGAACGCCTCGGCCAGCGACTGCTGGTCATGGAACACCTTGGCTGGCGCCTCGACGACCTGATGCTCTAGGGCCACTGCCGAAACCTTCATCACGCCGCGGCCCAGGTTGCCTTCCATCACCCGCAGGCCGCCCTCTGCGGAGAATGGCCTGGCCACCGGGCGCAGGATACTTTCGTCAAGGCTTTGCGCGGGCCCTTCGCGCCACACCAGTTTACCGTCGTCCAGGAACGGCTCCTGGGTGTAGCGGCGCAGGCCATGGCCGGCCACGGTGTTGACGTCCTCGTGCATCAAGCCGGCATCGAGCAGTTCGCGGATCAGGAAGGCCATGCCGCCAGCGGCCTGGAAATGATTGATGTCAGCCTTGCCGTTCGGGTACACGTGGGACAGGGTCGGCACTACCTCGGACAGGTCGGCCATGTCTTGCCAGGTCAGCTGGATCCCTGCTGCCTGGGCGATCGCCGGGATGTGCAGGGTATGGTTGGTCGAACCTCCCGTGGCGTGCAAGGCCACGATGGCATTGACCAGCGCCTTCTCGTCGACGATTTCGCCCAGTGGCATGAAGCTGCCGCTGGCCTTGGTCATGCGCGTCACCTGCTGCGCGGCTTCGGCGGTCAAGGCATCGCGCAGCGGCGTGTACGGGTTCACGAACGAGGCGCCTGGCAGGTGCAGGCCCATGACTTCCATCACCAGCTGATTGGTGTTGGCGGTGCCGTAGAAGGTGCAGGTACCGGGGCTGTGGTAGGAGTTCATCTCCGACTCCAGCAGCTCTTCACGGGTGGCTTTGCCCTCGGCATAGCGCTGGCGCACATCGGCCTTCTGCTTGTTGGAAATGCCGGAAACCATCGGCCCGCCTGGGACGAAAATGGTCGGCAAGTGGCCAAAGCGCAAGGCCCCCATCATCAGACCGGGGACGATCTTGTCGCAGATGCCGAGCATCAGGGCGGCATCGAACATGTTGTGCGACAACGCCACCGCCGTGGACATGGCGATCACTTCGCGGCTGGCGATGGCCAACTCCATGCCCGGTTCGCCCTGGGTCACACCATCGCACATGGCCGGCACGCCTCCGGCAAACTGGCCTACCGAACCCACCTCACGCAGCGCCTGTTTGATCTGCTCGGGAAAATGCAGATAGGGCTGGTGCGCCGAAAGCATATCGTTGTAGGCCGAAACGATGGCGACGTTGGCGGCATTCATCAAGCGCAGGGTCTGCTTGTCATCGGCGCCGCAACCGGCCACGCCGTGGGCGAAGTTGGCGCATTGCAGGCTGGCGCGCATGGGGCCGTCACTGGCCGCACCACGAATCAGCTCAAGGTAGCGTTCGCGGGTGGCACGGCTGCGTTCGATCAGCCGTTGGGTGACCTCAAGGATGCGCGGATGCATGTACTGGACTCCAGGCTAATTGTAAGGGCGGTTTACCGGGCAGTGCTGGCGACGATTACGGCCTAGGCTCAAGGTAGAGCGGCCCGCAGCATCGGTGAGGCACATGCCCAACCACTCGTTGTAGGTTTAACCAAAATACTGCCATCAAAAAGGCTTGTTTTCTATCTCGGAGTGAATAATCTTGTAATTCCAACAACAAAACCGTTTCAGTGAAGCGTCATTTTTGCCATAGCTTCCACTCGAACCGCCAGAGGTACTGCCATGACTTTACGTATCGCCATCAATGGATTCGGCCGCATCGGGCGCAATGTGCTGCGCGCACTGTATACCCAAGGCTACCGCCAGGACCTGCAGGTCGTCGCCATCAACGATTTGGGTGACAGCGCCATGAATGCCCACCTGCTCAAGTATGACAGCGTGCATGGTGCGTTCGATGCACACGTGCAGGCTGACCATGAGAGCATCACGGTCAACGGCGATCGCATCGCGGTCAGCGCCATCCGCAACCCGGCGGAGCTGCCGTGGAAGGCCGAGGCGATCGATGTGGTGTTCGAGTGCACCGGGCTGTTCACCGACCGCGCCAAGGCGGCTGCGCACCTCACGGCAGGCGCAGGCAAAGTGATCGTCTCGGCCCCAGGAAAGGGGGTGGATGCCACCGTGGTATACGGGGTTAACCACGATATCCTGCGCGCTTCGCACCAGGTGATCTCCAATGCCTCGTGCACCACCAATTGCCTGGCCCCCATCGCCCAGGTGCTGCACCGCGAGTTCGGCATCGAACAAGGGCTCATGACCACCATCCACGCCTACACCAACGATCAGGTGCTGACTGACGTCTATCACAGCGACCCCTACCGCGCTCGCTCGGCTACCCAGTCGATGATCCCGAGCAAGACCGGCGCTGCCGAGGCCGTCGGCCTGGTGCTACCGGAGCTGGCCGGCAAACTCACCGGCATGGCCGTGCGGGTACCGGTGATCAACGTGTCGCTGGTCGACCTGACCGTCAACCTCAAGCGCGAGGCCACAGCCGAGCAGGTCAACCAGCTGTTCCTCGAAGCCAGCCGCCATTCCAAGGTGCTCGGCTACAACGCCTTGCCATTGGTATCGTGCGACTTCAATCACAATCCGCTTTCGTCGATTTTCGATGCCAACCATACCCGCGCCAACGGGCGCATGCTCAAGGTGCTGGCCTGGTACGACAATGAGTGGGGGTTCTCCAACCGTATGCTGGACAACTGCCTGGCATTGGCCAACGCCCGCTAAGGGCGATTGGGCAACATGGGTAGTTTGCAGACCGAGCGCCGCGCCTGCGACGCTCGGTAGAGCGCGGGCTGGACATGCGCTGACAATCCCGGTCTTGACCTGAAGACTACATGATAAGCATTATCATTATCTTTTGGTCGACCAGGTCCCCCTGTGAGTCAGTCTCGGTTCCACTCCGTCTTCCTCATCCAGCGCCTCTCCCTGTTGCGCACGTTGCAACGCATGGTAGGTAACCCCAGCACCGCCGAAGATCTGTTGCAGGAAACTTACCTGCGAGTTTCCCGCGCGCTGGGTGAGCGCCCCATCGCGCACCTCGAACCGTTCGTGTTCCAGACTGCCCGCAACCTGGCGCTGGACCATCTGCGAGCACGTCGCGTGCAGTCGCGCATGCTGGTCGACGATGTACCCGAGCAGGTGCTGCACAATGTCGCCTCGCCAGTGAGTAGCAGCGAAGATGCCGCCCATGCAGCCCAACTGCTTGAGCATCTGAGCGTCAGCCTCAATCAGTTGAGCCAACGCCAGCAGCGCATTTTCATCCTCAGCCGCCTGCAAGGGGCCAGTTATCTGGAAATTGCCGAGCAACTGCAGATCTCGGCCAGCACAGTTCAGAAAGAGCTGAAGCTGATCATGGCCATCTGCATGGGCGTGGCCGAGCGCCACAAATGAACGTGCCGTGCCCTTGCCATGCCTGGCCCAAGCCTTGATCATCCGCAAAACCCTCAGCAAGGACCCACCGTGACCGACAGCCCCGCCACTCGCCCACCAGCCAACGGGCCCGAAGCCCGCGCCCGTGCGCAGGACGAGGCGCTGGACTGGCTCGTGCGCCTGCAATGCGCCAGCGCCGAAGACACCGCCGCTTTCGAGCAGTGGCTCAGCGCGGGTCCGCTGAACGCGCAAGCCTATGTCGAAGCCGAAGCCTTGTGGAACGGCACGCCAATGCGCCAAGCCGCGATGCAGTTGAATCAGCGTCAACGCCGCTCGCTACGCGGCCGCCTGCGCGCGCACTACAAGCCTCTGGCCAGTGCCGCAGTGCTGCTGGTCGGGCTCTTCACCTTTGGCAACCTGCCAGTGCGCCTACAAGCCGATCACCTGACCGTAGTGGGTGAGCGTCAGCGTCTGGAGCTGGTCGACGGCACCAAGGTGCTGCTCAACACCGACTCCGCATTCGCCAGCGACCTGCGGGGCGGCCACGAGGTAGCGCGGCTGTTGCAAGGTGAGGCGTACTTCCAAGTGCCCGGTGGTACTCAGGCGCCCCTGGACGTTCAGGCCGGGCCTCTGCGCGCCCAGGTGCACGACACCGATTTTGCAGTGCGCTACCTCGATGGCGAGGCCCAGGTACGCGTTCAGCGCGGCGATGTCGACCTGCAGGGTCGCAGCGATCAGCGCATCCGCCTGCGTGCTGGCGACAGTATCAGTGTCGGCCCCAACGGCTTCGGCCAGCGGCAACGCCCAGACATGCGCAAAGACCTGGCTTGGGTCGACGGCCGTTTGATATTCGAAAACTGCCCTCTTAGCCAGGTGCTGGCAGAAGTGCGACGTTATTACCCAGGCTGGATCATCAACCGCAATAGCCACCTCGACACGCTGACAGTGACCGGCAATTACCGCCTCGACCAGCCGCTCGAAACCTTGCGCGCGCTGGCTCACATCACCTCCGCGCAGCTGCACGAATTCCCTGCGGTGGTCATCATCAACTGAGTAAAAAACATTTTTACGCGATTTCCCCGCTGGCCCGTCTCGTTATAGCCAATGCAACTGATTCTTGTTCAACAAAGAGAACAGTCGTCCCTATAACAACTCGCGCGTCTGGGAGCGCTTTCGATGTCCACAGGTCCAAACCGCCCGTCCACCCGTCCCCGCCGTACCGGCCAACTGTCGCTGCTGACGCTGGCACTGCTTGCAAGCGGTGCCTGTAGCCTGCCGGCGCTGGCTGTAGAACCGGCCCAGGCCAGCAGCTCGCGCATGGGCGACTACCGCTTCAACATTGCCCAGCAGCCGCTGGTCGAAGCCATAAACGCATTCACCCAAGTCACCGGGTGGCAGATCGGCTTCAGCGCTGACCTGGCCCAAGGCGTTGCCTCGCCGGGTGTACAGGGGTCGCTGCCAGCCCAAGCGGCGCTACAGCGCCTACTCCAAGGCACCGGGTTGAGCTTTCGCAGCATTGGCCAAGGCAATGTGGTACTCGAACGCCTGCCAGGGAACAACGTGATCGCTTTGCAGCAGATGACTGTCAGCGCCACCCGAAGCGCCCAGGACGTGACCCGAGTACCGAGCACTGTCACCGTCCAGAGCCGCGAGCAATTGGACCGGCAGAACGTCAACACCATCCAGGAGCTGGTCCGCTATGAACCGGGTGTGTCGGTGGCCGGCACCGGACAGCGCAGCGGCCTGAACGGCTACAACATCCGAGGTATCGACGGCGAGCGCATCCTCACCCAGGTCGACGGTGTATCGATCCCCGACAGCTTCTTCTATGGCCCCTACGCCCAGACCCAGCGCAACTACGTCGACCCCGAGATCGTCAAGCGCGTGGAAATCCTTCGTGGACCAGCTTCGGTGCTGTATGGCAGCAACGCCATCGGTGGTGCGGTCAGCTACTTCACCCTCGACCCGCAAGACATCATCAAGCCCGGCAAGGACCTCGGCGCGCGACTGAAAACCGGCTATAGCTCGACCGATGACAGTTGGCTGACCTCGGCCACCGTGGCTGGCCGCTCGGGGGATTTCGACGGCCTGCTGCACCTGAGCCAGCGCAACGGCCACGAAAGCGAATCCTACGGCAGCCATGGCGGCACCGGGTTGGGCCGCACCCAGGCGAACCCGGAGGATGTGCGCACTACCAACGTACTGGCCAAACTGGGCTGGAACTATGCCGACGATGCCCGCCTGGGCTTGACTTATGAACGCTACAAGGACGATCGCGACCAGAACATTCTTAGCGCCGTCGGCGGCCCATTCACCAACGGTACTGGCCTTGGCATGTACAAAAGCCGCCAAGGCAACGACACCATCACCCGCGAACGCTTTGGTATCAACCACGCGTTCAGCCTCGATTCCGTGCTCGCCGACCACCTCAAGTGGAGCCTGAACTACCAAGTCGCCAAAACCGACCAGCGCACCGAGGAGGTGTACTTCCCGTTCAGCCGCACGGTGCTGCGAACCCGCGATACCACCTACAAGGACCGCCAGTGGGTGTTCGATGCCCAGGTGGACAAGGCTTTCAGTATCGGCGCCAGCGATCACCTGCTGACCTACGGCACCACCCTCAAGCACGAGCAGGTCACTGGCGCGCGCAGCGGTACCGGCACCTGCCTGGCGGTCGGCGGCGCCTGCCGCAGCATCGGCCAGGTCAGCACCAGCGATGCCCAGGCGCTGGTCAGTGACTTCCCGGACCCCACCGTTAACACCTACAGCCTGTTCGTACAGGATGAGATCCGCTGGAACGACTGGACCTTCCTGCCCGGCGCACGCTACGACTACACGCGCATGCAGCCCAAGTTCACCGAACAGTTCCTGAGGGGCATCCAAGGCTCGGGCACCGCCCCTGCCAGCCTCGACGACGCTGACAAGAAGTGGCACCGCGTGTCGCCCAAGTTCGGCATGACCTACGCTTTCAACGACCATTACACCTGGTATGGCCAGTACGCCGAAGGCTTCCGCACCCCGACGGCCAAATCGATGTACGGGCGCTTTGAAAACCCGACACTGGGTTACAGCGTGCAGGGCAATCCCGGCCTAGAACCGGAAAAGAGCAAAAGCTACGAAACCGGCCTGCGCGGCAACTTCGACGCCGGCAACTTCGACGTGGCGGTGTTCTACAACAAGTACCGCGACTTCATCGACGAAGATGCCGTGCAGTCGGCCAACTTGGAAACCACCTTCCAGGCCAACAACATCAAGCGCGCCACCATCAAGGGCGCCGAGGTCAAGGGCCGGGTGAACCTGGACCACTTCGGTGCACCGCAAGGTCTGTATACCCAGGGATCGATCGCCTACGCCCATGGTCGCAACGACGACAACGGCCAGCCGCTGAACAGCGTCAACCCGCTGACCGGCGTGTTCGGCCTGGGTTACGAACAGGCGAACTACGGCGGCCTGCTGAGCTGGACCCTGGTCAAGCGCAAGACCCGCGTCGACGACACCACCTTCTTCGCGCCAGATGGCCAGAGCTCGCAGTTCCGCACACCTGGCTACGGTGTCCTGGACCTGAGCGGCTTCTACAAAGTCACCGACGATGTCACCGTCAACGCCGGGCTGTACAACCTGACCGACAAGAAATACTGGCAGTGGGACTCGGTGCGCGGCTACGACGGCCAGGGTGAAGCTGGCGTGACCCAACCGGCCAACCTCGACCGCCTGACCATGCCAGGGCGCAACTTCGCCATCAACGTGGTGTGGGATATCTGACTCAAGAAGCGGCCTTGCGTTGCGAACAGATTGCCCAGCAGCCCCAGGAATCGACTCAGCAATGCTGAATTCCGGGGGCCGCTTTGCGGCCCTTTCGCGACGCAGGCCCACCCATCAAGAGCAGGGCATTGAAATCTCGCAAACATCCTAATGCTGTTCACTTACGCCTAGAGGCTCGGCTTGAGCTCTTCGGTGGAGCGCAGATCGAGCGCCGC
>NZ_JAFGYW010000282.1:0-481 GCF_017491595.1 Pseudomonas sp. 51_B | reverse complement strand
CCCCTCGCCGAATTCGCTACTGCCAGGCCCGAAGGACTTGCCCATGCCTCGTGAAATCGCCTTCCACGGCGTGTACATGCCGACCATGACCCTGATGTTTTTCATTGCTGCGGGACTGGCCTGGGCAGTTGACCGCTTCCTCTCGGGGTTCGACCTGTACCGTTTTTTCTGGCACCCGGCGCTGCTGCGTCTGAGCCTGTTTACCTGTCTGTTCGGCGCCATGGCGCTGACTGTCTACCGTTGAGAACATCTTGATGAAAAAGTTTTTCAGCCTGCTCGCGACCCTGCTGGTGTTGGCCCTGGCGCTGTGGATCGGCCGCACGTTGTGGGAGCACTACATGAACACGCCGTGGACCCGCGATGGTCGCGTGCGTGCCGACATCATCAACGTCGCCGCCGACGTCACCGGCGAAGTGGTCGAAGTGCCGGTGCGTGACAACCAGTTGGTGAAGAAGGGCGATCTGCTGATGCGCATCGACCC
>NZ_JAFGYW010000281.1:0-481 GCF_017491595.1 Pseudomonas sp. 51_B | reverse complement strand
ATGCTGACGGAAACGAACATGGACACCAAGATATGAAAGACCGAACCTACCAGCTTCTCGAAGTCGCCAACGGCAAGCCCATCAAACTCTGGACCGAAGGTGTCCCGGTTGAAAACGAAGCCCGCGCACAGTTGATGAATACGGCAAAAATGCCGTTCATCTTCAAGCATCTGGCGGTGATGCCCGATGTGCACTTGGGCAAGGGCTCGACAATTGGCAGCGTGATTCCAACGGTCGGCGCGATCATTCCCGCAGCGGTGGGCGTCGACATCGGTTGCGGCATGATCGCTGCGCGTACGTCGCTGACGGCCGCAGATCTGCCAGACAACCTGCATGGATTGCGTACTGCAATCGAAAAAGCGGTGCCGCACGGCCGCAGTTCGAATCGTTCGCGGCGAGACAAAGGCGCCTGGGACGAGGTTCCGCAGCAAGCCGATCAGGCCTGGGCGGGGTTGCAGCCGCGCTTCAAATTGATCACCGA
>NZ_JAFGYW010000280.1:0-482 GCF_017491595.1 Pseudomonas sp. 51_B | reverse complement strand
CCACCGAGAACGCGCCCGACGGCGACAGATCGAACGCCTTCGACGCCGTCGGGCGCGTTCTCGGTGGTGGGCGGCTTTCACACGTCGCGCTACTCGATCGACGGCGTGCTCGACGCGCTCGATCAGGAAGGCCTCATCACGATGCTCGCCGAGCCGAACCTGACCGCGATCTCCGGCCAGACCGCGCGCTTCCTCGCGGGCGGCGAGTTTCCGATTCCGGTCGCGCAGGACACGACGGGCGCGATCACGATCCAGTTCAAGCCATATGGCGTGTCGCTCGACTTCACGCCGACCGTGCTCGCCGACAACCGGATCAGCCTCAAGGTGCGCCCGGAGGTGAGCGAGATCGATCCGACCAACAGCGTGACGACGGGCAGCATCAAGGTGCCGGCGCTGACGGTGCGCCGCGTCGACACGACGGTCGAGCTGTCGAGCGGGCAGAGCTTCGCGATCGGCGGGCTCCTGCAGAGCAAGAGCAGCGA
>NZ_JAFGYW010000279.1:0-482 GCF_017491595.1 Pseudomonas sp. 51_B | reverse complement strand
CTACACCTACTTGCGCGCACGCCAGGCCACTACCGGCCGCTTGCATACGCTCGGCACTAACTTCCGCTCCAGCCACGGTATGGTCACAGCGGTCAATCACGTATTTGAACGCGCCGAGTCCCGAGAACAGGGACGCGGCGCGTTTTTGTTTCGCGAAAGAAATGGCGAGAACCCGGTGCCGTTCCTCCCCGTCGAGTCTCAGGGGCGCAAGGAAACGCTGCGGATTGCCGGGCAAGCCGTGGCGGCACTGAATGTCTGGCAATTGCCCAGCGATCAGCCGCTGTCCGGCGCGATCTATCGCCAGCAAATGGCCGCCGCCTGCGCCAGTGTAATCACCGCACTGCTCAATGGCGGGCAGACCGGCAGTGCTGGTTTCGTTCAGGAAGATGACTTCAGAGGTCTGCGTCCTTCGGACATCGCGATCCTCGTCCGTGACGGTAAAGAGGCCCAGGCCGTACGCGCCGAACTCGCTGCCAGAGGGG
>NZ_JAFGYW010000278.1:0-482 GCF_017491595.1 Pseudomonas sp. 51_B | reverse complement strand
AGGTCGAGGTGCCCGAAGGCAGCATGGTGATCCAGGCTGCGCACAAGGCGGACACGTACATCCCTCACTTCTGCTATCACAAGAAGCTCTCGGTTGCGGCCAACTGCCGGATGTGTCTCGTCGAAGTCGAGAAGATGCCGAAGGCCGTGCCCGCATGCGCGACGCCCGTGTCGGCCGGCATGATCGTCCACACCAACTCCGAGAAGGCCGTGAAGGCGCAGCAGTCGGTGATGGAGTTCCTGCTCATCAACCATCCGCTCGACTGCCCGATCTGCGATCAGGGCGGCGAATGCCAGTTGCAGGATCTCGCGGTCGGCTACGGCAAGTCGACGTCTCGCTACGCGGAAGAAAAGCGCGTGGTGTTCCACAAGGAAGTCGGCCCGCTCATCTCGATGGAAGAGATGTCGCGCTGCATCCACTGCACGCGCTGCGTGCGCTTCGGTCAGGAAATCGCCGGCGTGATGGAGTTCGGCATGCTAGGC
>NZ_JAFGYW010000277.1:0-482 GCF_017491595.1 Pseudomonas sp. 51_B | reverse complement strand
GATCAAGCTCGACGGTACCGAAAACAAAGCGACCCTGGGCGCCAACGCCATCCTCGCCGTGTCCCTGGCTGCGGCCAAGGCAGCTGCGCAGGATCAGGATCTGCCGCTGTACGCACACATCGCCAACCTCAACGGCACCCCGGGTGTGTACTCGATGCCGGTCCCGATGATGAACATCATCAACGGTGGCGAGCACGCCGATAACAACGTCGACATCCAGGAATTCATGGTCCAGCCAGTTGGCGCCAAGTCTTTCTCGGAAGGTCTGCGCATGGGCACCGAGATTTTCCATCACCTGAAAGCCGTGCTGAAGGCTCGTGGTCTGAGCACTGCCGTTGGCGACGAAGGCGGTTTCGCGCCGAACCTGGCGTCCAACGAAGCCGCGTTGAAAGTGATCTCCGAAGCCGTGGCCAACGCCGGTTACAAGCTGGGCACCGACGTGACCCTGGCGCTGGACTGCGCCGCGAGCGAGTTCTACGAAA
>NZ_JAFGYW010000276.1:0-482 GCF_017491595.1 Pseudomonas sp. 51_B | reverse complement strand
GAAACGATGGTGGTCAAGGGAAGAGTCTCCACGCAGCGGGGCGAAAATGCCTTATGCCCATTCATATGGGGGTGCTGGAGGGGATTTCAACCGGTAGGGGCGATGGGAGACGAATGGTGTGTGTGATGACTGTGGCGAGGGGATTTATCCCCGTTCGGCTGCGAAGCAGTCGCGAAACCATCATTTGCGGTATGCCTGCGGCACCGCAATGGCTGGTTTCAGGGCTGCTCCGCAGCCAAACGGGGATAAATCCCCTCGCCACAAAGTTTGAAGGTCACCTGCAAGTTGCAGCTGACCTCTGAGAGCCTTAGCGGCTCTGGCGTTGTTGTAACAACAGGTTGCTGAAGCCCGCACCAGCCAGTTGTTTCTGCGCCGTGGTCAGTTGTTCACGGTTGCTGAACGGGCCGACCAAGACGCGGTACCAGGTTTCATCCTTGACCGTGCCGGACTCCACCGCGACGGCTTGGCCGAGCAGAATGATC
>NZ_JAFGYW010000275.1:0-483 GCF_017491595.1 Pseudomonas sp. 51_B | reverse complement strand
TCTGATAAGGGAGTGAACGAACAAGCCGTACCGGCACCAACCCAGGAGTAGATGATGGAACTGCCAACCGAGCTTAACCTGACCACCCTTTTCGAACAGCTGGGCCTGCCCTCGGATGAGGCGTCGATCAATGACTTTGTCGAAGCACATCCGCTGGATCCGGACACTAAACTCATTGATGCCGACTTCTGGTCACCCCAGCAGGCGCAATTACTCAAGGAGTGGCTGCGGGCCGATGGCGAAGAAGCGCCGATCGTCGATGAGCTGAACGTGCGCCTGCATCGCGGCAAGTAAGTACGATCAGGGCAGGCTGTCGCCGGGCTCGATGTTCAATTGTTCGAGCCAGGCAGCCTTGCACTCCTCCGCTTCATCGCGACTGGCGAAGGCTGTGCCGCGTCGCTCCCCGTTGAGCAAAACTACCCAGCAAACACTGCGCCCCATCGCACGTAAGCCGGCCGGAACACCGCTGCCGATCATCACTGC
>NZ_JAFGYW010000274.1:0-484 GCF_017491595.1 Pseudomonas sp. 51_B | reverse complement strand
GTGTCGGCCAGATCGCGGTGCGAGAAATAGAGATCGATGTAGTCGGTCTGCAGGCGTCGCAGCGAATCGTCGGCGGCCTTCAGAATGTTCTCGCGCGACAGGCCGGCCCGCGTTTCGAGCAGCCCGACCTTCGTAGCGATCACGACCTGGTCGCGCTTGCCCGAGCGCTTGAGCCACTTGCCGATGATCGTCTCCGATTCGCCGCCCTGGTTGCCGGGCACCCACGCCGAATAGACGTCGGCCGTGTCGATGAAATTGATGCCCGCGTCGGCGAGCGCGTCGAGCAGCGAGAACGACGTGTTCTCGTCGGCGGTCCAGCCGAACACGTTGCCGCCGAACACGAGCGGCGAAACTTGAATCGTCGAGGTACCGAGTGAGCGTAGTGCCATCTTTTCTCTCCGTTCGATGATGAGCGTCCGGCCGGCGCGCGGCTTCACGCCATTCATGCTAACGCGCGGCCGGCGCGCTTCAAACCGATTAAACC
>NZ_JAFGYW010000273.1:0-484 GCF_017491595.1 Pseudomonas sp. 51_B | reverse complement strand
GTTTCGCTCCCATTGTGCGCGCATCGGCGCGGCAAAGTCACCCGGTCGCGGCGGTCCCGCCGGCTTGAAAATGCCTGACTTGGCCCGGTATGATGCCTCGCTTGGGGTACGGGTGGATGATGTTGCGTCGGTGTGTCCTGGTTTTTTGTATGGTCGCGCTCGGCCTCGCGCTGAGCGGGTGCACCAGATGCGGCCCGATCTGGGACGATTGGCTGCATGGGCCCAAATCGTGCCGGTCGGATCCGCTCTAGCGGGGGCTCCGAACGCGCCCGGGGCGACACGGATGACACGGCGCGGGCGATCCGTGCATCATGGATGATCAAGGAGTGGATGATGAAGCTTTACCGTTTGGCCGCGGTGCTGGCCGTGCTGGCCGGCCCGGCCTACGCGCAAATGCCCCAGCTCAATTTGCTGCAGGACGCCCCGAGCAAGACCCCCGAGGAGAAGGCCGCGGAAGCCGAGCGCGACAAGGCCTACAAGGAAA
>NZ_JAFGYW010000027.1:1489-46415 GCF_017491595.1 Pseudomonas sp. 51_B | reverse complement strand
CTGACCACGTTTACCGCCAGGCAATCACCTCGGCCGGTGCCGGCTGCATGGCGGCACTGGATGTCGAGCGCTACCTGGACGGTCTGGCTAACGCCTCGTTCTGATTCGCATCTAAAAAACCGGCCAGCTGGTATAACGCCGGTCAGCCAAGGCCGATTAGGCTGGCTGTTTTGCAGCCTTTCACGGGTGAACCCGCGCAAGGCTGCAACGCGGCCGCCAATCGATACCCCTTGACTGACTGCCGTTAGCTACCTGGCCGGTTTTTTCATGCCTGCGATTCGCTCACAGGCTCAGCCGCATCGACAGATCCACAGCCTTCACATCCTTGGTCATTGCGCCAATGGAAATGAAGTCGACGCCGGTCTCGGCAATCGCTCGCAAGGTACTTTCGTTGACGCCGCCGCTGGCTTCGAGCTTGGCCTTGCCAGCGGTGATGGCCACCGCCTCGCGCATCTCGTCAAGGGTCAGCTCGTCGAGCATGATGATGTCGGCGCCGGCGCTCAACGCCTGGCGCAACTCATCCAGGCTTTCCACTTCGATTTCCACCGGCTTGCCGGGGGCAATGCGGTGCGCCGCTGCCACGGCCTCGGCCACTCCGCCGCTGGCGGCGATGTGGTTTTCCTTGATCAGGAACGCGTCGTACAAGCCGATGCGGTGGTTGTGACAGCCACCGCAGGTGACTGCGTACTTTTGCGCAAGGCGCAGGCCCGGCAGGGTCTTGCGGGTGTCGAGCAGGTGTACCTGGGTGCCCTCGACCAGGTCCGCCAGGAACCGCGCACGGGTAGCGACACCCGACAGCAGTTGCAGGAAGTTCAGGGCACTTCGTTCGCCGCTGAGCAGCGAACGTGCCGGACCTTCAAGGTGAAACAACGGTTGGTTGGCCGTGGCACGTTGGCCATCGACCACCTGCCAGTGCACCGCCACGCGCGGGTCGAGCTGGCGGAAAACCGCATCTACCCAGGCGGTACCGGCAACCACGCAGTCTTCGCGGGTGATGATGGTGGCCTTGGCCAGGCGCTCAGCCGGGATCAACTGCGCGGTGATGTCGCCACTGCCGATGTCCTCCAGCAGCGCGCGGCGCACATTGGCTTCGATCTCGGCAGTCAGGTCGGCAAGGCGTAGGTTCGGCATGGTTGGCTCCACAAGCAAGTTGGCGGCGATTATAGGGCAGGGGCGCTACGTCGTGTACAGCAGCCCGGCAGGCAACCTTTGGTCAGGTCAGCTGAGCACGTTTGCAGGTGCGCAGTCTCTACCCATAACGAACGGGGCTGGCAGCGCACGGATTTTTTATCGATAATGGCGCCCAACATTTGGCGTCATAGCTTTGACGATTAATCGCCTCAACCTACACGTGACCTAACAAGGAGTCGGGGATGCAGAAACAAGGCAAGGTGGTGCCCCTCGCGGCTGCCATCGACAAAGGCGCAAACACGCCTTTGCCTTGCCTTCCGGTTTTGCTTCTGCAAGTGCGTGACAAGGCCGCGATGCAGTTGCGCGAGGGCCTACAGGCGTTGTTCGACAATGCTGACGACATGCTCTTCGAAATGGCCGACCGCGCGGTCGATCGCGTCAACCAGAACCTCTATTTCGAGGCTATGCGCGACCTGCGCCTGAAGCGCAAAAGCATCGAACGCGGCTTTCTCGATATCTTCTACGATGCTTTCTCCCGCATTGGCCAGCCCGATCCCTTGGGCCGGCATGAGCAGGGCAATAAGCTCCAAAAAGAACGTACCGTAGCCGTCGACGGCATGGTTGCACGGGTGCTGTCACGCGATGGCCATGCCCTCGAGCAATTAGGGGCACGCTTGCAGTGCCTGGTGGCGCGGCACTTGGACCAACAGCTAAATCCTCTTGGGCCGGCAGCGCTTTGTGCCTACTTCCTCGACGCCGGGCGCAACCTGGGGGTGGGCCTGCGGGTCAAGTTGATCGTGCTCAAACTGTTCGAGCGCTATGTGCTGCGTGATATCGACAGCGTCTATGCAGAGGCTAACCACCTACTGGCCGCTGCTGGCGTGATGCCAGAACTGCAACCGGCACCGCGACGGCGCGCCGACGACCGGCGCTTGAGTGCGCGGCACGTGTCGACCCGCCTGCCGGAGCACACCCTGGGGCCAGCGGATGCCGGGCATGCCTTCATGGATGACTTGCAAGCCCTACTGGCGCCATGCCGCGGCCGCTTTGCCCCACGTTTGCAAGCCACTGCCGCCAGCCAGCCAATCAGCACCGCCGACTTGCTGCGCTTGCTTTCACATCTGCAACACTATGTGCCAGCTTCAGTTGACGATGATGACTTCGACCTAGGGCAGCAGCTCGAACAACTGCTGCTCAGGGTCAGTGTACGCAGTGGCACCCGGCGCCGAATCCCCTG
Organism: Pseudomonas sp. 51_B; assembly: GCF_017491595.1. Taxonomy (NCBI): domain Bacteria; kingdom Pseudomonadati; phylum Pseudomonadota; class Gammaproteobacteria; order Pseudomonadales; family Pseudomonadaceae; genus Pseudomonas; species Pseudomonas sp. 51_B. Next base: position 44,047 of record NZ_JAFGYW010000027.1, on the reverse strand, counting down.
CGCCGACGAAGACATGATCAACTTGGTCGGGCTGCTGTTCGAGTACATCGCAGCCGACCCCAACCTGCCTTCGAGCCTTCGCGCAGTCATCGTCCGCCTGCATATTCCGTTGTTGAAGGTGGCACTCTTAGACAAAAGCCTGTTCAGCCGTACCAGCCACCCGGCGCGGCGCCTGCTCAACGAGTTAGCCGCAGCTGCGATGGGCTGCGAAGGCAGGACCGAATGCCTGCGCGACAGCCTGCATTTGCGCATCGAGCGGACTGTCCAGCGTCTGCTCGGTGACTTCACTGACGATATGGCGATTTTCGTCGATCTTCTTCAAGATTTTCTGACGTTCAGCCAGGGCGAGCGTCGTCGTAACGACCTGCTCGAGCAGCGCACGCGCGATGCCGAAGAAGGCCGTGCCCGCGCCTTGCAGGCCCGCCTGCAGGTTCAGCAAGAACTCAACCAGCGTCTGCGAGGCCGCACCCTGCCCGAGGCGGTGGTCAACATGCTGGTTCAGGGCTGGAGCCAGGTGCTGTTGCTGGCATGGCTCAAACAGGGCGAGGCCTCCCAGGCTTGGCGGCAGGCACTGGCGACCATGGACACTCTGCTTGCCAGCATCGTCCCGGGCCAGCAACCGCAAGTGTTGCTGGAACAGGTCCCCGGCCTGCTCAAGGCCCTGCGCGAAGGCTTGGCCAGTGTGGCACTGGATGCGGCAGCCACGCGCGATTTCTTCCAGCAGCTTGAGCAACTGCATTTACGCGCGTGCCAGGGCGCGGCGTCGCTTACTGGCGACGATGACCTGGCACAGGTGCTGGTTGCAGAGGACATCGTGCTGGCCATCGCCGAAGAGGCCGCATGTGCGCCGCTGCAACATGACGAGCCAGTGGAGCAAATGCGCACGGTCCAGCGCTTGCGGGTCGGTAACTGGGTGGAGGCGCTCGACGACGACGAGCCACTGCGCTGCAAACTGGTCGCGCGTGTCGACGGCAGCGACCGTCTGGTGTTCGTCAACCGCACCGGCATGAAAGTGCGCGAGTGGAGCCAGGCGGGCCTGGCTCAAGCCCTGCACCGGGGTGCAGTGCGCCTGCTGGATGATGGCCCACTGTTCGAGCGAGCACTGGATGCCGTGCTCGACGGGCTGCGCCAACAACAGGCCCGCTGAGCGTTTGGCCTTACAATCATTCACATGCAAAGCGCCCCTCGGGCAGGGCATACTGCAGCTCTGTACTGGTGCTTTTCAGGATCTGCCCCATGCAATTGGACCGTGCCACTGGCTGGTTTCACGGAAGCGGAATCACCCACTGCCCCTCGCCGAACTTCAATGCTCGCCCCGAAGGCGAAGCGATCTCCCTGCTGGTGATTCACAATATCAGCCTGCCGCCAGCCTGCTTTGGTAGCGGCAAGGTGCAGCAGTTTTTCCAGAATCGGCTGGACCCCAACGAACATCCGTATTTCCCCAGCATCATTCACCTGACGGTCTCGGCCCACCTGTTCGTTGAGCGCGACGGCGCGGTGACCCAGTTCGTGTCGCTGCTCGACCGGGCCTGGCATGCTGGGGTGTCGTGTTTTAACGGGCGTGAAGGCTGCAACGACTTTTCCATCGGCATCGAGTTGGAAGGCACTGATGATCTGCCGTATACCGATAGCCAATATGCCGTGCTCGAGCAACTGACGCGGCAGATCCAGGCGGCCTGGCCTGTGATCGACTTCGAGCGTATTCAGGGCCACAGCGACATCGCCCCTGTGCGCAAGACCGACCCTGGCCCAGCGTTCGACTGGGCGCGTTACCGCAAGGCCCTGAGTGGCAACGAGGACTGCGCATGAGTTTTCTGGTGCTGATAGTGGTGCTGTGGGTAGAGAAGTTTTCTGCGCTGCGCCATCGGCTACAACGAGACGGTGTCTATCTGGGCGAGCTGATGCGCCTCGAGCGCAGCGGCAAAGTGCACCCCTGGTGGACGCTGGCGGCCCTGGTGCTGGCCCCGGTGGCCGTGCTGGTGCTGTTGCTGCATGTGCTTGAGCCGGTGGCCTATGGCCTGCTGGCTTTGCCGGTGCACTTGCTGGTGCTGATCTACAGCTTGGGGCGCGGTGATGCCAAGGGCGCTCTTGGGCCGTTTCGTGACGCCTGGCGCCGTGGCGATGACCAGGCTGCGCTGCATGTGGCCGAACGCGACCTGGGCTTGGTGGCCGACGAGCCGCACAGTTTGCTGGTGCGGGTACAGGGCTATCTGTTGTGGCAGGCCTACCAAAGCTTTTTTGCGGTGATCTTCTGGTATTTCGTGCTCGGCCCAGGTGCGGCACTGGCCTACCGGCTGCTGGCGCTGACCGCCGAGCACAGCCGCCAGCCTGGCCTCAGTGCACGGGCGCAAGGGCTGCGCCATGCCTTGGACTGGCTGCCTGTGCGGGCGCTTGCCTTGAGTTTTGCACTGGTCGGCAATTTCGTCGCAGTGATGCGGGTGATGCTGCACGAGTTGCTCAACTGGCATATCAGCGCTGCGCACCTGGTGGCCAAGGTTGGGTGTGTAGCCGATGACAGCGGGCCCACCGAGGATGCCCAGCGGGGCTTGAGTCGGCTCGATAGCGTGTGGGACCTCCTGCTGCGATGCGCTGTGCTGTGGTACTCAATGTTTGCTTTGTGGACAGTGCTGATGTAGCTGAGCGGTTAACCTTAAGTTACAAACCTCCGATTCGATCTGCGGTATACAAGTGGCCTAGTGCTATCTCTGCAGAACAACAAGAATCGATGGAGGTGCCCTGTGACGCCTTTGCTATATCCGGCCATTGCGCTGATGAACAGGCTGAGCTTCGGCCAGAAGTTCAGCCTGATCAGCGTTTTGTTCTTCCTGCCCATGCTGGCCACCAGCTTTTACCTGGTGCGCGATGCCTATCAGCAGTTTCATGCCACCCGCGCCGAGTTGCAGGGCATTGCGCCCCTCGCGGCAAGCCTGGGCCTGCGCGCCGACCTGGAGTCGCTTGGCAACTTGGTGCAGATCAATGCAGTACTGGGCCAATCGGGCCAGGCAGGCGATCTAGATACACGTATCACGGCGTTGCAGGACAAGGTTCAGGCGCAGGTGCGCAGCTTGCAGGATCAAGCCACCTTGGCCCAGGGCACCCTTGAGGAACTGGCCAAAGCATTTGCCAATGCCCAGGCCGAGTCATCGCTGCAAAGCAAGGTCGCGCTGTTCGACAAACTGTTGACCATGGCCCAGATGCTCGGCAAGCAGGTGGCCAGCCACAGCGGCCTGAGCCAGGATAGCGACGCCTCGGTGCGCCAGTTGAGCGAGCTGATTGGCGGCGCCACCGCACAAGTCACCCAAGCCCTGGGCGAAGGCCGGGCCATGGGCGCCATCGCGCTGGGCCGGGGGTTTATGGATTCCTCTGGCAGTGCGCGCTTCGAAGACCTGTTACAACGCCTCGATCGCCTTGCCGGCGACTATGCACTGCGGCTTGACCAAGCCCTTGCTTCGGACCTGGGCGCAAAGCCTGCGTTGGCGCAAGTGGCTGGCAGCAGCCAGGCGACGGTCAGGCAGGCCGCGTCTTTGTTCGAGGCACAGGTGGTGGTGGCCGAAACGCTCGACGCGCCATGGCAGGCATTTTATCAGCAGGTCAGCGACTTGATGGCCCAGACCTACCGGCTGAACGATGCGGTAATCGGCCAACTGCAGGAGCAGTTGCAGCAGCGCCTGGGCGAGCAACGCTTGCGCATGGTGGCGCTGGGGGCCCTGCTAGGCGGCGTCTTCGTGCTGATTCTATACCTGTATGGCGGCTTCTATGTGTCCACCCGGGCCACGTTGCGCCAGCTTGGCGGGGCAATGGACAAGGTCGCAGCCGGCGATATGACCGTCAGCTTCAAAGCCCAGAGCCGCGATGAGTTGGGCGAGCTGGGCCAGGGCTTCAGCGAAACCGTGCAGCGAATTCGCGCGCTGATCGATCAGGTCGGGCGCACCGTGGTGGCCGTGGAAGAACAGGCCGGGCAGGTACTGGCGGTGTCAACGCGAAGCAATCAGGCGGTCAGTGGCCAGCGTCAGCAGATCGAGCAGGTGGCCACGGCGATGAACCAGATGAGCGCCACCGCTCAGGAAGTGGCACGCAGCGCCACACTGGCCGCTGACGGCGCTCAGCAGGTCAACCTTGAAGGTGCCAATGGTCGCTCCCTGGTGGCCAGCCAGCAAGCGAGCATCGGCCGCCTGGCTGAAGAGATCGATCAGACCGTGCTGGCCATCAACCGCCTGGCTGACGATAGCCAGGCCATCGGCCAGGTGCTGGAAGTGATCCGCGGCATCGCTGAGCAGACCAACCTGTTGGCATTGAATGCCGCCATCGAAGCGGCCCGTGCCGGCGAGCAGGGCCGTGGTTTTGCCGTGGTCGCCGACGAAGTGCGAACCTTGGCACGCCGTACCCAGGACTCCACGGCGCAGATCGCACAGATGATCGCGCGCCTGCGCGAGGGCGTAGCGCAGGCCGTGCAGGCGATGGGCAGCAGCCATCAGATGACGGCGGGCACCGTCGATGAAGCGCGGCAGGTGCAGCAGGCGCTGGGCAATATTCTGGCCGCCGTCGGCGGTATCGTTGAGCAGAACCAGCAAATCGCTGCTGCTGTAGAGCAGCAGACAGCGGTGGCTCACGACATTGACCGCAACATCGTCGCGATCAACCGCGCAGCCCAGGACACCACGCAGGGCGCCTGCCAGACCGAAGATGCCAGCCGCGTGCTGTCGAGCCAAGTTGTAGAGCTCAAGCGCCTTATCGGTACTTTCAAAGTCTGAGCTCGGCGTGAGTTACCAGCCAAACAGCTCGCAAGCATTGCGGCTGCTGGCCTCGGCCAGTGCCTCTGGCGCGATGCCGATCAGTTCGGCCAGCGCCTGGGCAATTTCCGGCAGGTGCTCGGGGCTGTTGCGTTGCCCGGCAAACATGGCCGGGGCCATGTCGGGCGAGTCGGTTTCCAGCACGATGCTGTCCAGCGGCAAGCGCGCCACGGTCTTGCGCAGGCGCAGCGCCTGGGGCCAGGTCGCTGCGCCGCCCAGGCCCAGGCAGAAACCGAGTTTGATGTACTCACGGGCCTCTTCGTAACTGCCGGCAAAGGCATGGATCACTCCCCCTCGCGACGGCTTGTAGCGCTTGAGCGTGGCGATCACCTGGGCGTGGCTGCGGCGCACGTGCAGCAATGCAGGCAAAGCGAAGTCGCATGCCAATTGCAATTGCGCTTCGAACAGCGCCTGCTGGCGCTGTTTGTCCAGCCCTTCAAGGTAGTAGTCCAGGCCGAACTCGCCCACTGCGCACAGCCGCGGATCGCCCTGCAGGCGCGTCAGCCACTCGCGCAGCTGCTGCAAGTGTTCCGGGCGGTGCTGGTCGAGGTACACCGGGTGCAGCCCCAAGGCCGCGTACACGCCGCCCTCAGCGCAGGCCAGGTCCCACACCCGCTGGAAATTGGCCTGATACACCCCCAGCACCACCATGCGCTGTACCCCTCGGGCTGCCGCGTTGGCGAGCAGCTGCGAGCGGTCGGCGTCGAAGTCGGGAAAGTCGAGATGGGTATGGGTGTCGATCAGGCGCATGCTCAGGCCGCTGGGATGCGTTGCTTGAAGGTACGGCCGATGGCGTGCACCCCAGGTTCGTAGCGTTTGTCCTCGATCGCGGCCAAGGCCAGTTCCAATGCGGTAGCGGCGATCTGGCCGTGCTGCTGAGCCATGGCATTGACCGGCAACGGCAAAAAGTCGAGCAACTGATTGTCGCCGAAGGTGCCCAGCTGCAGCTGGCGCGAATTGGCCGGGCGTGCCTGCAAGGTATCGAACACACCCTGTAGCAGCACGTAGGATGTGGTGACCAGGGCATCGGGAAGGCCACCATGGTCGTCGATCAGTTGCTGCATCAGGCGTTGGCCGCATTCACGGCTGAAGGCCTCGCCCTGATAGCGGCGCACTACCCCGTCGAAGGTCTGCATGGCTTCGTCGAACCCGCCGGCACGGGCCTGGCTGACCGACAGCTCCGGCCGCGCGCCGATCAGCGCTATGCTACGAGGGGTGGTCGCCAGTAGGCTGTCGGCCAGTTGGCGGCTGGCATCACGGTCGTCGCTGATCACTGAACAGAAGTAGGCGGGGTTCAGTCGCCGGTCGATGGCTATCACCGGCAAGCCTTTGTCTTGCAGCGTGCGGTAGCTGTCGTCCTCCGGCGGCAGGCAGCTGGCCACGAACAGCGCATCGCAGCGGCGCGCACGAAATAGCTGCTGCAGTTGGCGCTCGCTTTCGGGCTGGTCATCGCTGCTGGCGATCAGCAGCTGGTAACCGCGGGCGCGCGCGCCTTGCTCGAGCTGTTTGGCGATGCGGGCATAGCTGGGGTTCTCCAAGTCCGGGAGAATGAAGCCCAAAGTGCGGGTATGCCGGCTGCGCAGGCCAGCAGCCTGAGGGTTGGGGGTAAAGCCGTGAGCTTCGACCACTGCACGCACCCGTTCTACAGTGCTATTGCTGATGCGCTGTTGTTCGGCCTTGCCATTGATGACATAGCTTGCAGTGGTCACTGACACACCGGCCAGGCGGGCGATATCGCTGAGTTTCACCGAATTTTCCTTGTTATTACCGGGACTGGCTACGGGGCCAGGACCGGAGAGTTTGACCCGGGTAGGCCGCTTTGCGCAGGCGACCATTGTTGCAATTGTCCGACAGGATGGGGCTTTTTCCTCGGCAGATTATCGAGTAACGTGGCCGCCTGGTCAGATTAAACGTTTCAGCTATCAATTTTTTCTGCCTCGTCCGCCGTGATTTCATGGCAGTCGAACTGGCTGATTGCGTGAATATCACAACAATACCTCAGTACCTGGCACTAAAACCAAGCCTGGGCTGCAAAAGGAGAAGGTCATGCTCGAGCTCGCCAAAGAGCAGATAGCCATGGGCCAAAAGGCCACCGACAAGGCCGAGGCCCTGCGCCTGCTGGCCGACCAACTGGTAGCGGACGGCCTGGTCGCCGAAGGGTATCTGGACGGCCTGCAGGCGCGCGAGGCGCAAGGCTCGACATTTCTGGGGCAGGGCATCGCCATCCCGCACGGTACGCCACAGACCCGCGACCTGGTATTCGCTACCGGTGTACGTTTGCTGCAGTTCCCCGACGGGGTGGACTGGGGCGATGGGCAACGGGTGTACCTTGCAATCGGTATTGCTGCCCGTTCCGACGAACACTTGCGTCTGCTGCAACTGCTCACCCGTGCCCTGGGTGAGACAGACCTGGCAGAAGCACTGCGCCGCGCCAGCTCTGCCGAGGCGCTGCTCAAGCTGCTGCAAGGTGCGCCCCAGGAGTTGGCCCTGGATGCTCAGTTGGTCGGGCTGAACCTGCCCGCCGAAGATTTCGATGAGCTGGCCTGGCGTGGCGCCCGGTTGCTGCAGCGCGCCGGTTGTGTCGACAGCGGCTTTGCTGCCGTGCTGCAGCAGTCCGAGCCCCTGCCGTTGGGCGAGGGCCTTTGGTGGTTGCACAGCGAGCGCCAGGTGCGCCAGCCTGGCCTGGCCTTCATCACCCCACAGCAGCCGCTGCGTTATCGTGACCAGCCGCTCAACGGCCTGTTCTGCCTGGCCAGCCTTGGCGCGGCCCACCAAGCGCTGCTCGAGCGCCTTTGCGAAGTGCTGATCGAAGGCCGTGGGCAAACGCTTTACCAGGCCACCAGTAGCCGGGCGGTGTTGCAGGTGTTGGGGGGCGAGGCCCCGGCGGACTGGCCAACAGCGCGTGTCGTGTTGGCCAACCCCCACGGGCTGCATGCCCGCCCGGCGAAGGTATTGGCACAGCTGGCCAAAAGCTTCGAAGGTGACATTCGTCTGCGGGTACTCGATAGCGCGCAAGCTGCCGTATCGATCAAGAGCTTGAGCAAGCTGCTGAGCCTCGGCGCTCGTCGGGGGCAGGAGCTGGAATTGAGCGCTGAGCCGTCGATTGCCGGCGATGCACTGCCGGCCCTGCTGGCGGCGATCGAGCAAGGCCTTGGCGAAGACGTCGAGCCGATTACGCTCGCCCCTGCAGCGCCAGAGGTCGAAGAGGTGGTTGTACTTCAGGCGCCTGCTGCGGGCAGCCACATCCAAGGGGTCAGTGCGTCCCCCGGAATAGCATGTGGCCCTGCGCATGTCTGCGTCGAGCGTGATATCGATTACCCGCTGCGCGGCGAGTCACCCACCCTGGAGCGCCAGAAGCTGCGCGGTGCACTGGAGGTGGTGCATGGCGAGCTGCAAGCGCTGGTGCAGCGCAGCGGCGCGTCGATTGGCGAAATCTTCGTCACCCATCAGGAAATGCTTGCCGACCCGGATCTGACCGACGAGGTCGACGCCCGCCTGGCCCAGGGCGAAAGCGCAGCTGCCGCGTGGATGGCGGTGATCGAAGCGGCTGCGCGCCAGCAGGAAGCCTTGCAGGATGCTCTGCTGGCCGAGCGCGCTGCCGATCTGCGAGACGTTGGCCGCCGGGTGCTGGCCCAGCTGTGCGGGGTGCAGGCGCCGGTCGAGCCCGAGCAGCCCTACGTGTTGGTCATGGGCGAGGTTGGCCCGTCCGATGTCGCGCGCCTGGACCCGGCCCGTGTTGCCGGTATCGTCACCGCCCACGGCGGTGCTACCGCGCACAGTGCGATTGTTGCCCGCGCCTTGGGCATTCCGGCAGTGGTGGGCGCAGGTGCTGCGATCCTGCTGCTCGAAGCGGGCACCACACTGTTGCTCGATGGCCAGCGCGGTATGGTCAGCGTGGCCCCGCCGGCTGACGAACTGCAACGCGCGCTGGCCGAGCGCGACGCGCGTGAACAACGCCTGCAAGCCGCTTGGGCCAAGCGCCACGAGCCGGCGGTGACCCGCGATGGGCATGCCGTCGAGGTGTTCGCCAACATTGGCCAAAGCAGCGGCATCGACAAGGTGGTGGAGCAGGGTGCCGAGGGCGTTGGCCTGCTGCGCACCGAACTGATCTTCATGGCCCACTCGCAGGCTCCGGATGTCGCCACCCAGGAAGCGGAATATCGGCGGGTGTTCGACGGCCTGGAGGGCCGGCCGCTGGTGGTGCGCACCCTGGATGTTGGCGGCGACAAGCCTTTGCCGTACTGGCCCATCGCTGCCGAGGAAAACCCGTTCCTGGGCGTGCGTGGCGTGCGCCTGACCCTGCAACGCCCGCAAATCATGGAAGACCAGTTGCGTGCCTTGCTGCGCGCCGCCGACCAGCGACCGTTGCGCATCATGTTCCCAATGGTCGGGCAGATTCACGAGTGGCGCGAGGCGCGCGCCATGGTCGAGCGCCTGCGCCAGGAAATCCCGGTCGCCGACCTGCAGGTCGGGATCATGGTCGAAGTGCCCTCGGCCGCCTTGCTGGCGCCGCAGCTGGCCCGTGAAGTGGACTTCTTCAGCATCGGTACCAATGACCTGACGCAATACACCCTGGCCATCGACCGTGGCCACCCCAGCCTTTCAGCCCAAGCCGACGGCCTGCACCCAGCGGTGTTGAGCCTGATCGACATGACCGTGCGCGCCGCCCATGCCGAAGGCAAGTGGGTGGGTATCTGCGGCGAATTGGCCGCAGACCCGCAGGCGGTGGCTGTGCTGCTGGGCCTTGAGGTGGACGAGCTCAGCGTAGCCGCTCGCAGCATTGCCGAAGTCAAAGCCTTGGTGCGCCAGGCTGATTACCAAACGGCCCGCGCTCTGGCGCGCGAGGCCCTGCAACAAGACAGCGCCGCGGCGGTTCGCGCGCTGGTGGAGCGTTACTGAATGGCCAAGATCCTAACCCTGACCCTGAACCCTGCGCTGGACCTGACCGTCAGCCTCGACACCTTGCGCCCTGGGCACGTCAACCGCGCCCAGGCTCAGCAGAGTCACGCCGCCGGCAAAGGCCTGAATGTGGCTCAGGTGCTCGCCGATCTGGGCCACCAGGTCACCGTCGGTGGTTTTCTGGGCAGTGACAACCTGCAGCCGTTCGAATCGCTGATCGCCCGGCGCGGTTTCACCGATTGTTTCGTTCGCGTGCCCGGTGAAACCCGCAGCAACCTCAAGCTAGTCGAGGCCGATGGCCGGGTTACCGACATCAATGGCCAAGGGCCGCACGTCGATGAAGCGGCCCGCAACGAACTACTGCGCCTGTTGGCCCAAGTAGCGCCAGGGCATGACGCCGTGGTGGTGGCAGGTAGCCTGCCCCGAGGCATCAGCCCTGCGTGGTTCAGCCAGTTACTGGAGCAATTGCGCAAGCAGGGGCTCAAGGTGGCCGTGGACAGCAGCGGCGATGCCTTGCGTGCAGGCTTCGCCAGTGCGCCGTGGCTGGTCAAACCCAATACCGAGGAGCTCGGCGAAGTGCTGGGTACTGCGGTGCACACTGCCGACGAACAGCGTGCTGCTGCCCAACAGTTGTTGGCAAAAGGTGTCGAGCATGTGGTGGTGTCGGCCGGTGAGCAGGGCGTCAGTTGGTTCACCGCTGGGCTGGCGCTGCATGCGCAACCGCCGAAAGTGCAGGTTGCCAGCACCGTAGGCGCGGGTGATTCGCTGGTCGCTGGCATGGTCCACGGCCTGCTGAGCGCACAGAGCCCGCAGCAGACCCTGCGCGCTGCCACCGCCATCGCCGCGCAGGCGGTGACTCAGGTTGGCTTCGGCATCCACGACCGCGCCCAGCTCGCACAACTGGAAGACGGCGTGCAACTGAAAGAACAACAAGAGGGTTGCCGATGAATATTGCCATTGTCACTGCCTGCCCCAATGGGCAGGTGTCCAGCGTGCTCAGCGCCCGCCTGTTGGCGGCTGCCGCCCAGCGCCGAGGCTGGAGCACCTGTGTTGAGGTGCAGGACAGCGAACATCCCGAGCGCCAGCTGACAGCAGCCGAAATCGCCCAAGCCGATTGGGTGCTGGTGGTCAGCACCGGGCCGGTAGACCTTGCGCGCTTTGCCGGCAAGCGCGTGTACCAGAGCACGCCAGCGCAAGCCCTGGCCGACCGCGAGGGCTTTCTCGACGAGGCAGCGGGCAAGGCTCAGGTGCTCACCGCCCAAGCACCCGCTGCAACGCCTACGGCCACTGCGAAAATCGTCGCGGTGACCGCCTGCCCAACCGGCGTGGCACATACCTTCATGGCTGCCGAAGCCTTGCAGCAGGCGGCGCAACAATTGGGTTATACGTTCACGGTCGAAACCCAGGGCTCGGTGGGCGCGCGTAATCCGCTATCGGCCCAGGCTATCGCCGAAGCCGATGTGGTGCTGCTGGCGGCCGACATCGAGGTGCCCACGGCCCGCTTTGCCGGCAAGCGCATCTACCGTTGCGGCACGGGTATCGCTCTGAAGCAGGCACGCGCCACCCTGGACAAGGCCCTGGCCGAAGCCAAGGTCGAAGGTAGCGCAGAGGCGTCTGCGGCGGCGCCTGCCAAGGCCGAGAAAACCGGCGTCTACAAGCATCTGCTGACCGGTGTGTCGTTCATGTTGCCGATGGTGGTGGCTGGCGGCTTGCTGATTGCCTTGTCATTCGTGTTCGGCATCGAGGCCTACAAGCAGCCGGGCACTTTGCCGGCAGCACTGATGCAGATCGGTGGCGAGGCTGCTTTCAAACTGATGGTGCCCTTGCTGGCAGGTTATATCGCCTGGTCGATCGCCGACCGCCCCGGCCTTGCGCCAGGCATGATCGGTGGTTTGCTGGCCAGCACCCTTGGGGCCGGGTTCATCGGCGGCATCGTCGCCGGTTTTCTCGCAGGCTACAGCGCCAAGGCCATCGCTCGCTGGGCACGCCTGCCGAGCAGCTTGGAGGCGCTCAAACCAATCCTGATCATCCCTTTGCTGGCCAGCCTGTTCACCGGCTTGGTGATGATCTACGTGGTTGGCCAACCGGTGGCAGCGATGCTCGAAGGGCTGACCCATTTCCTCGACAGCATGGGCACCACCAACGCCATCCTGCTCGGGTTGCTGCTGGGCGGCATGATGTGTGTCGACCTCGGCGGGCCCATCAACAAAGCGGCTTACGCGTTCTCGGTGGGGCTGCTGGCCTCCTCCAGCTATGCGCCAATGGCGGCGACCATGGCCGCTGGCATGGTGCCGCCCATTGGCCTGGGCATCGCCACTTTCCTGGCCCGCCGCAAGTTCGCCCAGAGTGAGCGTGAAGCGGGCAAGGCAGCGCTGGCGCTGGGGCTTTGCTTCATTTCCGAAGGGGCGATCCCGTTTGCCGCCAAAGACCCGCTGCGAGTGATCCCTGCGAGCATTGCCGGCGGCGCTTTGACCGGCGCGCTGTCGATGTACTTCGGCTGCAAGCTGATGGCGCCCCATGGTGGGCTGTTCGTGCTGCTGATCCCCAATGCGATCAACCATGCGCTGTTGTACCTGCTGGCGATCGTGGCCGGTAGCCTGGTGACGGCGGTTGTGTATGCCGTGATCAAGAAGAGCGAGCGGGTAGAGTTGGCCGTTGCGCCCGTGAAAGGCTAAAGCAATTGGCTGGCATCGCCGGCCTCTTCGCGGCTAAAGCCGCTCCTACCGGTTTAGCGCTGCCCTGGTAGGAGCGGCTCCAGCCATAAAGCGGCCATGGTCGTTTAGCGCCCGTGCTTCTGGCGCAATGGCAGCAATAGATCTGCAAGGCCGTTATGGTCGACCTCGTGCATCAATGCCAGCAACCCGCCCAGTTCTCCTGCTGGAAAACCCTTTCGTGCAAACCAAGCCAGATAATCACCGGGCAGATCGGCAATGACCCGCCCCTGATATTTTCCGAAAGGCATGGTGCGGGTAACCAGCAGTTCGAGCATTTCTGGTTTCATCGATGAGGCCTGACTAAGGGGAAGCACCGACCATACTGCAAACTGCACGAGCGCCCAAGCGGCAATCATGCATAACGCCGTTTTCAGGCGGGCTAGTAGTTTTTATAAGTATCTGATTTTCAAGACTTTATGAGATTGTCTCCGGTTGGCATGAAGGCTGCTCTAGTAATGATGACTATCACCTGCCAAGGAGTTATGCCATGAGCAACCCTAACAAAGACGTTATCGACGTACTGAACGACCTGATCGAGTACAGCAAGGATGGCGAAAAAGGCTTCAGAGAGTCGGCCGATGATGTGAAGAACCCAGAGCTCAAAGCGTTCTTCGTTCAGCGGGCCGGTGAGTGCGCCAACGCTGCAGGTGAGCTGCAAAGCGAAGTCCGCCGCCTGGGTGGCGACCCGGAAACCTCCACCAGCTTCAGCGGTGACCTGCACCGTGGCTGGGTCAACCTCAAGTCGATGGTTACCGGCAAAGATGAAGAAGCGGTGCTCAACGAGGTCGAGCGCGGTGAAGATCATGCGCTGAAGGCTTATAAAGAAGCCCGCGAGAAGCTGGCCAAGTTGGGCCGTGGTGCCACCGACGAAAGCTATAGCCTGGTCGAACGCCAGCTGCAGGGCGTGCAGGCCAATCATGACCAAGTCAAAGCTCTGCGCGACGCTGCCCGCGCTCGCTCCTAAGTGATAGGGCCCTCGACCCGGTTTCGGCCATTGGCCTTGGCCCGGTAGAGGGCTACATCCGCGGCACTCAGCACCTGAGCAAGGCTTTGCTGGGTGCCGGGGGTGTAAACGCTGACACCAACGCTTACCGTCACCGAATCTTCATCCCCAGCGAACGGTGCAAGCGCTTGCACCTTGGCCCGCACCCGCTCGGCCAGCATCATTGCGCCTGGCATATCCGTGCCCGGCAAAATCACCTGAAATTCCTCGCCTCCATACCGTGCCGCCAAGTCTGCTGGCCTACGAATGCAGTATTTCAATGCGTTGGCCACTTCGCGCAGAGCATGGTCGCCCCCAGCATGCCCATGGCGCTGATTGAATGCCCGGAAGTGATCGACGTCCACCATCAGCACAGCCAGCGGCTGGCGCTTATGTTGAGCGTGTAGCCATTCGTGGCGCAGGACCTGATCGAGCCTGCGACGGTTGGCAAGCCCAGTCAGGCTGTCGGTGGCAGCCAATGTAGCCAGGCTTTGCTCGGCTTCATGTCGACGGCGCAGCTCCCGGCCCAGTAGCAGGGTTAGCCAGAGAATACCGATACACAACACGCCGGTGGCGACACTCACCAGGGTCGCTGTGCGTCGCCAGGACTGGAATACTTCATCCGTGGAATGCATCACCAACACGACCAGCGGCAAATCAGCGACTCGGGCGAAGGTATAAATGCGCTTGGCTTGGGTGCTGCCGGAGCGCGCGGTGAAACTACCGCTTCGCTCGCTGATGATGCGCTTGAAGTTGGGCCGCTCACTGTAATCGCTGCCAATTTGCGGATCTTCAGGGCGAGCAGGTTCGCGCGCCAATAGTTGGCCATCGGTGTTGAGCAAGTTGATGCTGCTCTGGGCACCGATATCCAGGCGGCGGAACAGTTCGCTGAAATAGGACAAACGCAAAGCGCCTGCGGCGAGCCCGGCGAACTCACCGTGTGGCCCGTCGATGCGGCGGCTGAAACTGATGCACCAGCCCATGTCGCCCAGTTTGGCCTTGAACAACGGCCCTACCAGCAAGCCGAGGTTGGCGTGCTGCTGGTGGGCCTGGAAGACCCCAGTATGGCCAAAGTTCGCCTGGCGCGGGGCAAGGCTGTTGGAGTCCCCCACCACATTACCCTGCTTGTCCAGCCACAGAACATCCCCGCGGGTGCGGTCCACGAAGGCTTCATTGAACAGCAGGCGCTGGCGCATAGGGGCTGGGATCGTGGGCAGCTCACTGCGCCCAACTGCCCAAATCAGGTTTTTCAGCGACTGATCGTAGAGTTCGGCATTGCGTAGGATGTCGCTCTCGATCAGCTGCACGACATTGTTGGAGGCGCGAATGGCCGATTGCTCGACGCTGTCGCGCTCGCGTGCCAGCAGATAGCTGACGATGGCAACGATAGCCAGCACGGCAAAGCAGCTGCCCAGGTTGAGGATCAGCTCGGGTTGCGACCGGTTGAGTGCGAACGGCGGGGATCGAGTGGGCATGCGCGCTACTGCTGGGGCGAGGCCATTTTTGGCGGGCGACAGTGTAGGCAAGCGCGGATTGTCGGACAAGATTTGTCCGACGGAAATGCATGTCGAGGTATTTAGGGTCGTTTAGAAGTGGAGTCGTGATGCCAGACGAGGGCAACTGCCCCCGTCGGCGAACAGCATTCAGAAAATATTCAGTGGGTAATCGACGATCACCCGCAGTTCGTCGTTGTCGCTGTTGCTGTCGATTGAAGCGTACCCCTGGCTACCACGGTGCGTGGCGTAGCGCACTTGCACTGCCAGATCCTTCAGGTCACCTTCCTGGAATACATATTTCACGTCCAGGTCCCGCTCCCAGTGCATGGCGTTCTTGCCATCGGCGCGGTAGTAGTCGTAATGGCTGCTGTTCTGCGCGGCCCTGGTCAGGTCCGCCTCGCCGCGGGAGTAGGACAGTGAAGTGCTCAGGCCTGGAATGCCCAACCCGGCGAAGTTGAAATCGTACTGCAGCTTCCAGGAGCGCTCATTGGGAGCGTTGAAGTCCGAGTACATCCGCGAGTTATCCAGGTAAACGCTGTCACCCAGATTGATGTAATCGAACGGAGTGTTGCCGTTGACCCGCTGATAGGCGGCGGTAACGCTGTGGTAACCGGCGGCCACCGTAAAGTGCACGCTATAGGTGTTGTTGTCGATCTTGCCCAGCAGTGCCTGGCCGGTGTCCTGGGTGTGGTAGAAGTGCACGCCCGGGTTGAGGCTGACCAGGTCGTTGACCACGTAGGTGTAGTCCAGGTCAGCGTAATACTGGTTCCAAACGTCCTTCAACTCGGCCGCGTACAGGTTGGCCGTGACCTGCTCGCTGCCACTCCAGGATGCACCGGCCCAGTTCAGGTGCTTGCTGGTCTGGCCGTCCATGTCGCCGTAGTAGGTGTCGATACGGCGGTGGCCACTCTGGTTGTACGGGTGGGTGAAGCTGACCTGACCGCCTTCGAGCAGCAGGCCGTCGACGCTGTGGTTGGTCAGGCTCACACCGCGAAAGGTCTGCGGCAGCATGCGGGTTTCACCCCCTGCGATCACCGGGTTGGTGATGAACAGGTCACCTGCCTTCAACTCGGTGTCGAAGGCC
Source organism: Pseudomonas sp. 51_B (assembly GCF_017491595.1). Classification (NCBI taxonomy): domain Bacteria; kingdom Pseudomonadati; phylum Pseudomonadota; class Gammaproteobacteria; order Pseudomonadales; family Pseudomonadaceae; genus Pseudomonas; species Pseudomonas sp. 51_B. The sequence continues at coordinate 28,082 of NZ_JAFGYW010000027.1, read as the reverse complement.
TTGAGTTTGACCGCAGCACCGGCTGTGGAAAACGAGTGCGGTGCGGCCCCCAGCTCACCGTTGTCTTTGATGTGCTCTGGCAGAATGCTGGTGCCAGCGTGGCCGCCACCCCCGTCAAGTTTCAGGCCCAGCATGGCGTGGGCATCGAGGCCGAAGCCTACGGTGCCCGGCGTGTAGCCAGATTCGAAGCGGGCAACTGCACCCTGGCCCCACTCGCGGGTGTCGCGTACACCGGCATTGTGGTTATTGCGGTTGAAGTAGGCGTTACGAAAATGCAGGTTGAGGGACGAACCTTCGATGAAGCCATCAGCCTTGTCTTCATCTGCTTGGGCGGCGCAAGGGATCGTTGCAGTCAACGCAATGAAAATCGGGGTAAAGCGAAACGCGGAAGGCACCGGTAATAGCTCCTTTAGTCTGACGGTGGGGCAGTTTTTATTTTTTCGATGTGCAACGTTTTATAAGTGTGGATACGTCTGGGCTGATGGTTGAAGCACATAAAAAAAGCCGCTGATCGGCAGCGGCTTCAAAAGGCTAACATATCGGCACCGGCGGTGCCCATGGCGTAGCCAAGGGAGAACGGGAGCAGGTTCGACGAGCGATCAGCTATCGGCGTTGGCACTGTCGGAAACTTTGGAGGCCGTCTGTTCAGAGCCTTCTGCGGCATCTGCCTTGTGCGCCAAGGCTTCGCGGGAGTCTTGGTGGCTGGCGGCAAGTTGTGCAGTGCGGGCGACGAAGGCCGGGGATTCTTCAGCCATGGCCAGGGGCGACAACAACAGGGACGACAGAATGAAAACGCTGGCAATACCCATACTGTTGGACATGATTGTAACTACCTTCTTGCGGTGCAAGTGCTATGAGGACAGGGGTAAAGTTAGTCCTTAAACTGCCGTGGAAACAGCATGTTTATCGATAAGCACTATTGCGCAAAAAGTAACGATCATTAAAAAAGTTGAGTTAGACAGCCCGCGCTGCTAGGACGGCTTCGCCATCCCCTGAATCGGTAGTCGAATCCCGAAGGTATTGGTCCCTTCTTCACTGCGCACGAACACTTCGCCGCCATGCATCAATGCAATGGCCTTGACGATGGCCAAGCCTAAACCGTGGTTGCTGCCACCGCGGTTGCTGCGTGCCGCATCCACCCGGTAGAAGCGTTCGAACAACAGCGGCAGATGAGCGTCTTCGATGGCAGGCCCCGGGTTGCTCACGGCGATGCAGGCCTGCTCTGGTGCCGCCTCGATTTGTACCTGAATCATCTGATGGGGCGCCGTATGCTGCACGGCGTTGTTGAGCAGGTTGATCAGCGCCCGGCGCAGTTGCGCCTTTTCGATGGGCGCCTGGGCATCGCCGTGCACGCTGACACTCACCTGGGCGTCTTCGAGAATGTAATCCAGGTAGTCGAGGGTGGTGGCGACCTCTTCGGCCAGCGAGGCGCAGGTCAGGGCGGTGGCTTTGCTACCTTGGTCGGCGCTGGCCAGGAACAGCATGTCGTTGATGATGCTGCGCAGGCGCTCCAGCTCTTCCAGGTTCGATTGCAGCACTTCGAAATAATGCTCGGCGCTGCGCCCACGGGTGAGGGCGACCTGAGTCTGGCCAATCAGGTTGGTCAAAGGCGAGCGCAGTTCGTGGGCGACGTCGGCGTTGAAGGCTTCAAGCTGCGTATAAGCCTGGCTGACCCGGTCCAGTGCGGCATTGAACGCGCTGGCCAATTGCGCCAGTTCCGGTGCCAGGTTGGCTGTTTGCAAGCGCCCATTCAGGCGTGGCGGCGCCAGGGCCTGAGCTTCGACCGATAGCGCCAGCAGCGGGCGCAGGCCAATGCGCGCGACCCAGTACCCCAGCACCGAAGCCAGCAGCACACCCAGCACGGCCAAGCCGACGATAGCCACCAAAAGACTGTGTTGCGCCTGCCAGAAGGTTTCGGTGTCGATGCCGATCATAAACCGCAGGGGTGGCCGCCCGCCCAGTGCCGGTAGCTCGCTGACCAGCACCTTGTACGGGTAGTGATGCTCGGGCAGGTGCAATTCGCGCATACCCGTTGGGCCTTCACTGAACGCGCGTACTCGCTGGCTGGGGTGGCCATACTCGAACGCCGGGTCGCCACTGATGACCCAAAAGCGGATGCGCTTGTCTTCTTCGCTCAGCAGGTCGAGCTTGTTGTTGATCTTGGCCCAGTGTTCACGCGTGCCATAGCGGTTCAGGGTGGATTCGAGCACACTGAACCGCGCATCCAGCTCCGCGGCCGGTAGCAGGTCCAGGCTGCGGTCGACCTGGCGATACAACGCCCAGCCGATCAGCACGAACACCCCCAGCGCCACCAGAATGAACAGGGTCGACAGGCGCAGAGCGATCGAGTTAAGCGGCACGGTTTTCAAGCACATAGCCCATGCCTCGAATGGTATGCAGCAGCTTGTTGTCGAACGGCCCGTCGAGTTTTGCGCGCAAGCGTTTGATGGCGACTTCCACAACATTGGCGTCGCTATCGAAGTTGATGTCCCAGACCAGCTCGGCGATAGCGGTTTTCGAGAGGATCTCACCCTGACGCCGGGCCAGTACGCTGAGCAGCGAAAACTCCTTGGCAGTCAGCTCCAGGCGCTGGCCGGCACGGCTGGCCTTACGTGCCATCAGGTCGATCCACAGGTCACCTACTTGGATCTGCAACGGCTCGTGGCTGCTGCTGCGCCGGGTCAGCGCCTGCAGCCGTGCGACCAGTTCCAGGAACGAAAATGGCTTGCCCAGGTAGTCGTCGGCGCCCTCGCGCAAGCCGTGGATGCGGTCTTCGACCCGCTCGCGGGCAGTGAGCATGATCACCGGCGTCTGTTTGCGCGCGCGCAACGCACGCAGCACACCATAACCATCCATGCCCGGCAGCATCACATCGAGCACGATCACCGCGTAGTCGTTTTCCAGGGCCAGGTGCAGCCCATCGATACCATCGCGGGCAAGGTCCACGGTAAAGCCCTGCTCAGTCAGGCCGCGGTGCAGGTAATCGGCGGTTTTTTCTTCATCTTCGATGATCAGTACACGCATGCTTGAGTCCTAGCTGGCACTTGTCGCCGCCGCGCCGGCGGCCTTACGGCGATGGAACAGACGCTCCAGGGCCAAGTATATGACCGGGGTGGTGAACAGCGTCAGCGCCTGGCTCACCAGCAACCCGCCAACTACCGCGATACCCAGCGGCTGGCGCAATTCAGCGCCGGCGCCGAAGCCGAACATCAGCGGCACTGCGCCAAGCAGGGCGGCGAGGGTGGTCATGATGATCGGCCGAAAGCGCGTCAGGCACGCCTGGTGAATCGCCTGCTCAGGGGGCATGCCGTGGTGGCGCTGGGCCTGAAGGGCAAAATCGATCAGCAGGATGCCGTTTTTCTTGACGATCCCAATCAGCAGCACCACCCCGATCAAGCCCATGATGCTGAAGTCCTGGCCCATGGCCCAGAGCAGTATCAACGCACCCAGCCCAGCCGAGGGCAGGGTGGAAATGATGGTCAGCGGGTGGACCAAGCTCTCGTAGAGCACGCCCAGGATGATGTACACCGCAACCACTGCGGCGAGGATCAGCCACGGTTGGCTCGACAGCGAACTCTGGAATGCCTGGGCCGCGCCCTGGAAGTTGCCGCTGATCGAGTCAGGCATGCCCAGTTCGCGCTGGGTGCGCTCCAGGACGTTCACCGCATCGCCCAGGGCTACGCCCGGTGCCAGGTTGAACGACAGGTTGGCAGCCGGGAACAGCCCGTCGTGGCTGATAGACAGTGGGCCAGTGCTCGGTGGCGCCACATGTGCCAGGGCCGACAGCGGCACCATTTCGTTGGTCAGCGGCGAGCGCAGGTAGAAGAAGTTCAGGCTCTCGGCCTTGCCGCGCTGCTGTGCGTCCAGCTCCAGGATGACTTTGTACTGGTTGGTTTCGGTCTGAAACTCGCTGATCTGCCGCTGGCCAAAGGCATCGTACAGCGCCTGGTCGACATCGGTGGTGGTCAGGCCGAAGCGCGCTGCGGCCTGGCGGTCGATGTCGATGCGGGTCACGCTGGCGCCCAACTGCAGGTCGTTGGACAAGTCGCGCAGCATCGGGTTTTCCCGCAGGCGTTCGGTCAGGCGTTGGGTCCACAAGTTCAGCGCCACCCCGTCATTGCTCTTGAGCACGTACTGATATTGCGTGCGCGACGGGCCAGAGCTGAGGTTGATGTCCTGGCCTGCGCGCATGTACAGGACGATGCCCGGCACCTTGGCGAGTTTAGGCCGCAGCCGGTCGATGAACTCGCTGGCTGACACATCGCGTTCACCGCGTGGTTTGAGGGCGATCCAGAAGCGGCCGTTGGCGATGGTCTGGTTGCTGCCGGTGACCCCCACCGAATGGGAGTACGCCTGCACGGCAGAGTCGTCGCTAATGATCTTGGCCAGCGCCAAATGTTTCTCGACCATCGTTGGATACGACACGTCGGCCGCCGCCTCTGTCGTGCCGAGGATGAAGCCTGTGTCCTGCAGCGGGAAAAAGCCCTTGGGGATACCCACATAGCCGATCACCGCCAAGGCCAAGGTCACGCCGAACACCCCAAGCGTCAGGCGTTGATGAGCCAGGGCACGGTCCAGGCCTTTTTCGTACCACCCCAACAGCCGCTCGCCGAAACCGCCACGGTGCTCGCCTGGCGGGCGACGCATGAACAGCGCGCACAGAGTGGGGGCCAGGGTCAGCGACACCAGCACCGAAATCAAAATGGTAGAGGTGGCGGTCAGGGCGAATTCCTTGAACAACCTGCCGACTACGCCGCCCATGAACAGCAGCGGGATGAACGCCGCGATCAGCGAGAAGCTGATCGATATCACGGTGAAGCCAATCTCCCCCGCGCCTTTGAGCGCGGCGGTGCGGCTGTCGTCTCCGGCTTCGAGATGGCGGTGGATGTTTTCCACCACGACGATGGCGTCGTCGACCACGAAGCCTACCGAGATCACGATGGCCACCAGCGTGAGGTTGTTCAAGCTAAAGCCCAGCGCGTACATCAGTGCGCAGCTGGCGATCAGGGACACGCCCAGCACGCTGGATACCACCAAGGTCGCCGACCATTGGCGCAGGAACAGCGCCATTACCCCGATCACCAGCGCCACGGCGATCATCAGGGTCAGCTCGACTTCGTGCAGGGAGGCGCGGATGGTCTGGGTGCGGTCCTGCAGCACCGACACCTCGACCGACGCCGGCAGCATTTGTTCGAGTTTGGGCAAGGCGGCCAATACCCGGTCGACCGTGTCGACGATGTTCGCCCCGGGCTGGCGGAACACTACCAGGTTCAGCCCTGGCTGCTCGCCGGACCACGCTTTGACGTAGGCATTCTCGGCGCCGTTGACCACATTGGCGACATCCTGCAGGTGCACTGGCGCGCCATTGCGGTAGGACACGATGAGCCTGGCGTAGTCCTGGGGGTGAAACAGCTGGTCATTGGCCGCGATGGTAGAGACGCTGTGCTCGCCGTACAACGCGCCCTTGGCCAGGTTCAGGCTGGTCTGCTGGATGGCCTGGCGTACATCGGCCAGGGTCAGGCCAATGGCGGCGAGCTTTTCCGGTTGCGCCTGCACACGGATAGCCGGGCGCAGTTGGCCGGTGATGTTGATCAGGCCAACCCCCTCGATCTGGCTGAGCTGGCGCGCTAGTAGGGTTTCTGCATAGTCGCTCAGATCATTGCCGGGCATTTGTGCCGAACTCACGGTCAGCACCAGTACCGGGCTGTCGGCCGGGTTGACCTTGCGCCAGGTTGGCGGATTGGGCAGGTCCTGGGGCAAACGGGCGGTGGCGGTGTTGATCGCTGCCTGGACTTCCTGGGCGGCGGTGTCGATGTTCTTGTCCAGGGTGAACTGCAGGATCAGGGTAGTTGAGCCTAGCGCACTGCTGCTGGTCATCTGGGTCATGCCGGGTATGGCGCTGAACTGTACTTCAAGCGGGGTAGCCACCGAAGACGCCATGGTCTGCGGGCTGGCACCGGGGAGCTGGGTGGTGACCTGAATGGTCGGGAAGTCTGCTTCAGGCAAAGGGGCTACCGGCAGCCGTGGGAAGGCGATGGCGCCCAGCAGCACCAAGGCGAAGGTCAGCAGCAGGGTTGCGATGGGGTGGTCGATGCACCAGGCCGAAATACCGTTGCGGGTATTCATGGCTGGCTCCTGCGGTCAGCCATTTCGGCAGGGGGCGGTGCGTCGGTAGTCACCTCGACCCGTGATCCGGGCTTGAGCCGCGATTGGCCGTCGAGCACCAGGCGCTCGCCCGGCTTGACCCCGGCGATGATATTCAGGGTGCTGTCCTGATAGAGCACCTTGACCGGCACGCTAGTTACCTTGTCACCGTCCAGGCGGTAAACGAAGTGCCCATCGATGCCGCGTTGCACCACTGGCGGCGGCACCACCAACGCGTTCTGCTCGACTGCGGTGCGCAGGCGCACGGTCACCAGTTGCCCGGGCCATAGGCGGCCGTCCTTGTTGTCGAATTCGGCTTTGGCTCGCACTGTGCCGGTGTTGGCCGATATCTGGTTGTCGATCAGGGCCAGGTGGCCTTCGCCCAGCAGGCTGCGCTCGCCGTCAGCGTCCATGTAGGCCTCGACCAACGCCGCAGTGGGGGCCTTGAGCAACGTTTGCAGCGTTGGCAGCATTTGTTGTGGCAGGGCGAACTCGACGGCAATCGGGTCGATCTGGGTGACGCTGAACAGGCCTTGGGTATCGCTGCTGCGCACCAGGTTGCCTGGGTCGACGTTGCGGATACCCACGCGCCCGGTCACCGGCGAGCGGATCTGGGTGTACGACAGTTGCACTTGGGCATTGGCGATGGCTGCCTGATTGCCTTTGACCGTGGCCTGCAGCTGGTTGACCAGAGCTTGTTGCTGGTCGAGTGTTTGCTTGGACACGCTGTTATCGGTGCTGAGCAGGCGGTAACGCTTGAGGTCGACGTCGGCCCCCTGGATCTGCGCCTGGCTCTGGCCGAGCTGGGCACGGGCCTGCTCGAGGCTGGCACGGATCGCCCGGTCGTCCAGGGTGGCAAGCAGGTCGCCTTCCTTTACCCACTGGCCTTCTTTGACCAGCACTTGGGTCAGCACGCCCTCGACCTGGGGGCGGATCTCGACGCTGTGCAAGGACAGCACCGCGCCGATGGCGCTGGTGTAGCGCGGCACATCCTGCTGGGCGACGCTGATCACACGCACCGGCACCGCCGCTTGCGCGTGCGGTGTGGGGCCGAGCGGGCGCTGGGTGTACCAGAGGCCGAGGGCTGCAAGGGCAAGCAGTGCCAACGTGGCGATAAGGACAGCGCGAGAGGGACGTCGCATCGGCGCGGGCACCTGGGCCAGGGGGACGAAGAGTTGTTGTGGAGTTATAGCGCGCAGAGCGGGTCGGCAGCGTGACGGCTGGCTGACAGCGGTGACAGATTGGGGCTTTTTTGCGATCGGTTGTAGGAGAATTCTGAATCTGAAACCAAATGCTTCAGTAGTCCAGGGGTGACGAATTATCCTACGCCCCGAGTCGGATGGCGTCTGATAGTCGGGGAACTGCTTCAGCGGTAATTTCGCGGTTCGCCACAGAAGGCGAGCGGCCGTGAGAAGCTGCGGCTGTATCCGGGAATGCCATCTTAATGGCAGCCGTGCGCGTGCGGACTTTGGTCCGGGCCGCGGTTCCTGGACGCGGTCTTCTCACCTCGCGTACGGCTGCCACCCAATCCGTGAGAAGAGCTCCGGTGGTCGCTTTCCATCAGCAATTTCAGGAAAGTCGTCATGAAAAAAATAGTCCCCGACCCCCCGCCGACATCCCCCATCCCGTACATCACAATCATCGCCGACCTGACCTTCGAAGACGCCAAACCCCACGCTGCGGCTCTTATGGACAGCCTCTCCAGCAATATCCAACTCCTGCTAGAAACCGAGGCCAAGGACCACCGCGAAGTCCTGTTGGTGAACATTGGTATCCTCACCGAATTGCTGCGTACCCTGTTCGCCCATATGGCATTGCAGGAGCTGCCCCATGAGCAATGAACTGAAGTTGCGCAGCACAGCCGGTAAAGAAACCGTTCTCGATTTGTATGCCATCCAGCCGGGCATCCCGTTCGATCATGCGTTCAATGAGTTGTCGGTCTTGTTAGGTTGCATCCGCCACTTGAGCGAAGAGGCGGAGATGGAGGGCAATTTGATCGCAGGCAGTGCAGCGCGGATTCTCAGCGCCATGGCCAAGGCGCTGATCAATGACATGGAAATCGGCCTCGATCACCGCACATAAAACGGGGGGGTGGGGCCGCTTTGCGGCCCACCCACGAAGACGCCCGACGGGCTCACCTAGAACCCAATGAAGGCATAGTAGACTGGCGCTTGGGCCGTGGTCTCAAGCCCCAACACCTGCAATTCATTCATCAATTCAGGCTGCTCCACATGCAGTGCCCAACTGGCACCAGCCAACTCCGGCACTTGCTCCAGCGCAGCTGCAAAGGCCTTCATCTCCGGCAACCAGGCGGTAAAACCGTTGCCTTTGAGTGCGCTGGTGGTCATCCCTAGGAATTCGCAGACCGCTACCTTGGCGGCGATATCCTCGCGATCGGCTTGCCGCGAAGCCTCCACCAGCGCCAACAGCGCACGGTCGACCGGCAGCGCGCCATGGATCAGTTCAGGCCCCTGTTGCCACGCCTCGGGAGGGCAATCCTTGTTCTGCGGTCGCAGCGGGATATGCGGGTTGATCTCGACCGGATAAATACGGCAGACCAATGGCCGGCTTTCATAGATGGTGCAAAGATCGCCCTCGGACAAATAGCGACAGCGCCCGGGATTGAAAGCCGCGAAGGTCACCGAAACCCGTGCTTCGCCACCACCACAGCGCACCGCATGGGAGCGGCGCAGCACATGCTCGCGCTGCTCTACCGGCATGCCAGGCCCATCGGTCACAAAGGCCTCGATCAAAACGATCACCTGGCCACCCGCTGCGGCCCATCGGCGCGTTTCATCCAACGTCAGCGGCACATGGTGGCCGCTACAGCACTTACCACAACCGGTACAGGCAAAACGTAGGCTGCCGCTCACTTGGCGTCGGGGTTCCATTCGCTGACGTAGGCCTGCTGCTGCTTACGGTCGTACAAACACAGCTCGGTGCCGCTGCGTTGGCGCATGTGCTTCTGTGGGTAAACCCCCTCGATCAGCAGGGCGCTGAAACCGGTCCGGTCATCGAACTCCGCCGGCTTGCCCCGGGCATGGGCATCTTTGAACTGACTGGCGTTCAGGCACGCCTTGAGCATTTGCTGGCGCTGCTCGTTCCAGGCTTGGCTGCTGGAGGCCTGGGCGACACCGCTGAACAGTGCCGAGGCGATCAAAAGCGATTTGAGAAACTTCATACGCAATTCCGGGAAGTTATCCGAGGGCGCGAATTATGCCCGAATCATCCCCAGCAGCCAGCCGGGGAGTTTGTCGCTGAATATGACACCACGCTGATCAACGTTCGGCAAACACAACAGCACGCGCCGCCGTCACCAGGCAGTCGGTCAAATCAGGCGAAGAAAACTTGGTGAGAATCGCATTGGCCCCGGCCAGCTTGGCCTTTTCACTGCTCATGGTGCTGTCCAGTGAGGTGTGCAGTAGAACGTACAGGTGCTGGAAATCCGGTGTCTCGCGCAGGGTGCGGGTAAAGGCGTAGCCGTCCATCTCGGACATTTCGATGTCTGAAACGATGATGTTGATTTCCTGGGCAGTGCCCTGCAATTCCAGCAATACGTTGATCGCATCCTTGGCACTGCGTGCGGTGTGACATTCGATGCCGAGATGGCGCAGGGTATGCACTGACTGCTGCAGCGCCACCTGGCTGTCGTCGACCACCAGAATGTTGGCGGCTGCCAGCAGGCTTGCGTCTTCTTCGCTCAGTTGATCAGGATGGGCCTGGGGCTCTGGCGGGGCGATGCCGTGAATGACCTTCTCGATATCCAGCACCTGTACCAGGGTGTTGTCGACCCGCGTCACCCCGGTGATGAACGACCGGTTGCCCGAGCCGTACGGCGGCGGTTTGATGTCGGTGCTCAGGCAGTGGACGATGCGGCTAACCGCCTGCACGTGCAAGCCCTGGCGCGAACGGCTGATTTCGGTGACGATCAGGCAGCCGCCGGCCGGATCTTCCAGCGGCCGTTCGCCAATGGCCCTGGACAGGTCGATGACCGACAGCGAATTGCCCCGCAGTGTCGCTACGCCCTTCACATGGGGGTGTGACTCGGGCAGCTTGGTCAGTGGCGGGCAAGGGATGATCTCGCTGACCTTGAGCAGGTTAATTGCCATCAGCTTGCCGCTGCGCAGGGTGAACAGCAGTAGCGACAGCGCATCTGCACGGGCATTTTGCGTGGCCATGGTGACCTTCGTGAAAGAACTAGGAATGCCGGTTTATCGGCTTCATTCAGCGGCTCTTTAATGCCGACAGCGTCAAGCAGCGATCAACGCTCGCGCAGCGCCTCCCGGGCGCGGTTCAGCGGCTTGACCAGGTAATCGAGTATGGTCTTCTGGCCCGTGCGAATATCCACCGTGGCGATCATCCCCGGCACGATCGCAAAATGCTTGCCGGCCTTGTTGGTCAGGCTGTCCTGTTCGGTGCGGATGAACACTCGGTAGTAGTAGATCTCGGGCTTCACTTCATCCTGCAGGGTGTCTGGGGAAATGCCCACGACCTTACCGTCCAGGCCGCCATACACTGAGTAGTCGTAGGCAGTGATCTTGACCTTGGCTGCCTGGTCGGGGTGGATGAAGGCAATGTCTCTTGGGGCGATGCGTGTTTCGATCAGCAGCCGCTCGTCCATCGGCACAATTTTCATCACCTGCCCGCCGGGCTGCACGACACCGCCCAGGGTGTTGACCTCGATGTCCTTGACGATGCCGCGTACCGGCGAGCGCAGGGTCAGGCGGGTCAGTGAGTCGCTGCGCCCGCGAATCACCTCCGCCAGGCTGTCGGCTTCGGCACTGGCCTTGGCCAGCTCTTCACGCGAGCGCACCAGGTAGTCGGAGCGCGCTTCGTTGGCCTTGAGTTCAAGCTCCGAGCGCTGACGGTTCAGGCGGATCACCTCAACCCGGCTGGAGGCACCCATCTTGGCCAGGTTCTCGGTGATTTTCAGTTCGGCGCGCACCAGCCTCAACGAATCCTCGATGCCTGCCAGGGTCTGCTCCAGGCCTTTTCGACGGGTTTCGTACAGCGCAGTTTCGGCGTCGATCAGTTCGGGCGAGTCTTTCAGGCTTGCAGGAAAGCGCAGTGGTTTGCCGGTGACCTCGGCGCGCAGGCGTGCCACGCTGGCAAGTGCTGCGCGGTACTTGGCCTCGCTTTCGCCAACGCTGGAGGCGGTCTTGGTCGGGTCGAGCTGCGCCAGCACCTGGCCACGCTCGACCAGATCGCCTTCGGCGACGTTCATTTCGGCGACGATGCCGCCCTCGAACGACTGAATCACCTGCTCCCGTGAGCTGGGAATCACCTTGCCGGTGCCGGTGGACACTTCGGTTACCTCGAACCAGGCCGCCCAGGCCAGGAAGGCGCCGAGCATCACCGCGCAAATTGTGATGAGGCGGCCAGCGCGCAATACCGCCTGCTCGTCCTGGCCATCGAGGTAGGACGCGGGAAGTTCATGTTGGCTCATGCCTGCACTCCTTGCAGTTTGGCCAGGGCGGCTTCGCGTTTGTCGTCGATGACGATACGCCCACCGTCCAGCACGATGATGCGTTCGACCCGCTGCAACACGCTCAGGCGGTGGGTTGCGATTACCAAGGTACGGCCCTGGCAGAAGCGGTCGAGGTTATCCAGCAACTTGCGTTCGGTGGTGTCGTCCAGCGAGGCGGTGGGCTCGTCGAGCAGCAGCACCTGCGGTTGGCGCACCAGCAGGCGTGACAGCACCAGGGCTTGGCGTTGGCCGCCGGAGAGCCCCAGGCCGCCTTCGAGGATCAGATGGTCGAGCCCCTTGGGCAGGCGCCTTACGAACTCCAGTGCCCCGGTCGCGGCCAGCGCTGCGACCAGCTCCTGGTCGCTGGCCTGGCCGGCGCCGAGGGTGAGGTTTTCCCGCAGGGTGCCGTGAAACAGCCGGGAATACTGAGCAAGCAGGCCCACGTCGCGGCGCAGGTCGGCGGGGTCGAGGTGGTCCATGGCGATGCCATCGAGGCTGACTTCGCCCTGGGCCAGGTCCATGGCGCCGCCTAGGGCCTGCAGCAAGGTCGATTTGCCGGCACCGTTGCGCCCCAGCACTGCAATGCGCTCGCCGGGTTGAATGGCCAGCTGGCCGATGCTCAGCACGGGTGGTGCCTCTGGGCTGTAGCGAAAGTGCGCCTGGCGCAGCAGATATTCGCCGCGGATCGCCGGCAAATGGACGCGGGCTTCGCCCTCGGGGTGATCGACCGGTGCCTGCATCAGCTTGTCCAGGCCCTCCAGCGCGACTTTGGCCTGTTGCCAGCGGGTCAGTACATGGGTCAGCTGGGCAAGTGGGGCCATCATCCGTGAGGACAGCATCGAGGCGGCCACCAGGCTACCGGTAGTGAGGTCCCCTGCAATCACCATCGGCGCGCCGATCACGATCACTACCGCAAACACTGCACCTTGGACGTTCTGGGTCCAGGTGACCAAGCCGTTGGTCAATGTGCGCAGGCGCAAATTGGTGTGCGCGCAGGCAGCGTTGTATTGGTTCCACTGCCGCTCGAAACGGGCTTCGGCCTGCAAGGCTTTGATCTCGTCCAGGCCCTGCACGCTTTCCACCAGCATGGCGTTGCGCAGCGAGGATTCGCGCATCGACGCATTGGCCAGGGCCGCCAGCCGCTTCTGTGCCAGCAGGCCGGGGACGACCATGGCCAGAAGTGCCACCAGCGGGATGAACACCAGTACCCCGCCAATCAGCCAGAACACGAACAGGAACAGTAGGAAGAACGGCAAGTCTGCCAACGCGGTTGCCGTGCTGGAGGTGATCAAGTCGCGGATCGACTCCAGCTCGCGCAACTGTGAGATGAACGAGCCGGTGGATTTCGGCCTGGCCGAGTTGCGCAGGCGCAGCGCATGCCCGTAGACCAAGTCCGATACCCGAAGGTCAGCGCGTTTGCCCAACAGGTCGGTCACCTTCAGGCGCAGCAGGCGCATGCTGAAGTCGAACACCAACGCCAGCACCACGCCGCCGAACAGTACGTACAAGGTGGGCAGCGACTCGGCGGGAATCACCCGGTCGTACACCTGCATCGAAAACAGTACGCCGGCCAGCGCCATCACGTTGGCCACCAGCGAGGCGACCATCACCTGGCTATAGGGGCGCAGGTCGCGCAGCACGATGCGGGCGAACCAGTGGTGGTCGTACGGGGCGGTGTAGTCGTCAGTGCGCACATCACGCAGGGGCCGCGCCGGGCGCATCAGCGCCACGCGGTTGATACGCCCCTCCAGGGCGTCACGGGGCAAGCGCGAGGTCAGGCGCTGGTCGCCGGCAAACACCACTGCCAGCTCGTTGTCTTCGGTCACGGCCTCTACCGTGGCCAGTTGACCATCGTCCAGTTCCAGCACCAATGGCGTGCGCCACTGGCGCAGGGCCTTGGCGTCGTAACGCACGAAGCGCAAGGTCAGGCCGGCCTGGCGTGCCATGTGCCGCAGAATTTCATCCAGCGGGCGTGCATCTTCGACCGCAGCCAGGCGGATGCGCTGGGGCGAGACGTCGAGACGGTAATGGTGCGCGACCTGCAGCATCACTTCCAGCCAGGGGCTCAGATCGGGGCGCTGTTCCTGCATCTGCTCCACAGGCTGCTGCTGACCGGATTGGGTCAATTTCACAGGATCGTTCATGGCTCGATTTCCACCCCTTGCAGGTTGCGCCCTTCCAGCCCAAAGGCCGAACGCAGGGCGCCGGTGTTGTACAGGCAGTCGACATCCAGGCGCAGCAGGTCGGAGCGGGTGCCGGCGAGTTCGAAGCGGGACTGGTAGATCTCCTGCTCGGCATTGAGCAGGTCGAGCAGGGGCCTGGTGCCCAAGTCCAGGTACTGCCGGCCATACAGTTGGCGGGCTTCCTGAATGCTGGACTGGCGTGATTGCAGTGCGTCGAGCCGCCGGCCCAGGCCTGTAGTCTGTGCCATGGCTTCGGCAAGGCCTCGGCGGGCTTGCAGGCGTGCGGCGTCCTCGGCCGAGTCGGCGGCGCTCAGGGCATGGCCGGCGGCGCGGCTGCGCGCGCTGACGGCGCCACCTTGATAGATGGGCACTTCGACATTCAGGTAGATGCCTGCCTGAGTGCGGTCCAGGCTTCGGTTGTCGCGGTTGTAGTCGTTATCCAGGTAGTGATTGACCTGCGGCTGCAGCGACAGCGTGGGGTAGGCCTCGGCCTTGGCTTGGGCCAGTTCGGCCTGGGATTGGGCACGCAGGGCCAGGGCCATCAGCACGGCGGGCAACCGGTCGCTACTGCCATTGCTGCGCTTGCACGCCTGGTTCAGTTCAGGTGGCGGCGCTTCGGCCAAGGCTGGCGGCGCCACCCGCCCAAGCAGTTCGGCCAGGGTGGAGCGCCAGCGTTGGTATTGGGCTTGGTACTCTTCGAGGGTAGCGCGGGCGCCCTCCACCCTGGATTCGGCCTGGACCACATCGGAACGCGTGCTGGCGCCCATGTCGCTGCGTTGCCGGGCCATGCCGGCGATGTCTCCCACGCCGCGAATCTGATCGCGGGCGATCTGCATCAGTTGCTCGTAACGGCGGGTTTCGATCCAGGCGTAGGCGGTGTCGCGGGCAAGGTCGTCGATCACCAGCAGGATGTTGGCCTGGGCGCGATTGGCCGCAGCCTGGGCGGCGCTGACGGCATGGTCGACCTTGCCGAAGTCGTACAGCATTTGCTTCAACGACAGGTTCACCGCCTGGCTGCTGCGGTCGCCGCCGTAGCCGGTGTCATAGCCGGTGCGCAGGCCCCCAGAAATTTGCGGGTAGTATCCTGCGCGAGCCACGTTGATGCCTTCGCCTTGCTTGTAAAGGTTGCCAATGGCCTGGGCGATGCTGGGGTGCCACTGGGCGGCAGTGAGTACCGCTTCAGCCAGGCCCAGGCGGTCACCTTGGGCGCTGGCCTGCCCGGTCGGTGGGCGAGCCGGCACGGCATCGGGCGCGTCACGCATCAGCGACGGCCCGATGGTACGCAGTCTGGGGTCTATGTCATCGGCTGCCTGGGCAACCGGGTTCAGATTCAACGCCAGGAGCCCGAGGGCTCCTAGCCACAGCGGTGACAGCGGACTGCTTCGCTTCACGAAATTCCCTTACTGCTGTTCGTCCTTGTCGCCGGGCATGTGCCCGGCGGTTTGCAGCGGCCTCAGACGACATGGATGCTGTTCTGCACCCACAGGTGATGGCTCGGATCTTCCTGGGCCGTGTATTGGTTATAGTCGATGCCATCGACGGTCTGGTTTGCAACCAAGGTCCAGTTGTCCGTCATGTGCACTGAGTCTTGCCCGTCCCCCTTGATGATCAGCGTGTCGTTGCTGGCTTCGGTGATGGCTACTACGTCCGCCAGGTTCAGGGTCAGCGCCACCGCGCTGGTGTCGTTGAGGTCGATGACCTCGATGTTGTGGATACGATCGGCCAGGTTTGCCAGGTCGATGCTGGCATCGCCACCGCCCCACAACAGGGTGTCGGTACCGGTGCCGCCGTCGACGCTGGCGAAGTTCTGGTCGACCACTTCGAGGGTATCGTTGCCGGCGCCGCCTTCCAGGGTGATGTGGCCACCCTGGCTGCCCACCAAGTGGTCATCGCCGTCGGTGCCGGCGATCACTTCACCAGAGGCCGCCGCGAGGCTTGCAACCACCGCATTGTCATCGCTGGTATCGGCCGCCAGTGCCGAGAAGGTGGTCAGGCCGGCAGCATTGTCCAGGTTGACGGTCAGGGTGGCCGTGTCGGTGGTGCCGTTGGGGTGGGTCAGCTCGTAGGTGAAGGTGTCATGCTGGCCGATCACCGCTGAGGTCAGCCCGCTTTTGAGGGTGTAGGTATAGCTGCCATCGGCTTGTACCAGCAGCGTGCCGTAGGTGCCCACCACGCTCACGCCGTTGTAGCCAGGTACGGTGAAGGTGTTGGCTGCGGTCAGAATGCTTAGCACGGTAAGGCTCGACCCAAGCGTGTCTGCCCCCGCTGCGTCGGTGATCAGGTTACCGCTCACCGCGGTGTAGTTGCTGACCACGAACTCGGTGAGGTGCGTGGTGGTGGCATTGAGGCTGGTGGTAATCGAACTGAGCAAACCGATACCGCTGGAGTTCACGCGTACCTGGTAGCTGCCGGCCGTTTGCCCACTAAAGGTATAACCGGCGCCACCACCCAACAGGGTCAGCAGCGAACTGCCAGGTACCGATTGCACAAGAGCATACTGGCCAGTGCTGGTGTTGAGTTTGTACAACGCGATGGTGGTACTGCCCAGCAAGGTCAGCAGGTTGGCCGAGTTGATCACCACTTGCAGGTCGGCGCTGGTGTCGGCGGCTACGGTGGTGGTGTAGGTGGCCTGGCGTGCGCCGATTACCGGCAGGCTGAGCGTGCCTAGGGTTGTGCTGCTGGTGTCGACCCGGTTGGCCAGGGTGATGTTGGTGCTATCGATGTCGTTGACGGCGTCCACCACGGTGGCTGGCGCGCCAAGGTTGGTGTCGCTCCAGACCTCAGTGGCCTGTGGGCTGTCGATGCGCACATAGAGGCTGGCCGCAGCGGCCTGGCCGTTCGGATGCACGAGCTGGTAGCTGAATACGTCGACCTTGCCCACGCTGGCGGGGGTGCCGTTGGGGGTGTAGGTGTAGCTACCGTCGGCATGAATCACCAGGCTGCCGTACAGGCCTTGCACCGTGGTGCCTGCGCCACTGGCGGCGGCAACGAAGCTGCCGTTTTTGAGCACCTGCAGTACGGCGGCGTTGTCTGGCCCCAGCGAGTCGATGACGCCGGTAGTACCCGGATCGGTGATGACGTTGCCCGAGGTTGCAGTACCGCTGCCGGTGAACTGGGTGAGGCTGGTGATATCGACTTCCAGCGTGGTGGCGACGTTGGTGACCAAGCCTATGCCGCCGCTGGCTACGGTCAGGCGATAGTCACCGGCTTTTAGCACGCCGATGTCTACCTGCAGCCCTATCGGCAGCACGATCAGGTCCAGCAGGCCCTGAGTATTGCCGGTAGCGATTGTCACCCATGCACCGCTGGCGTCCTTGACCTGCAAGGTGAAGTTGGCGTTGTTCAGCAGGGCCAGCACGCTGTTGGTTGACAGCAGCAAGGTGGGGTCGGCAGTGGTACCGGCGCCCACCGTCCAGGTGAAGGTCTTGCTGAACCCTGACAGCAGCGTTGTGAAGCTGTCGTTGAAGGTTTGCGAGGTGGTTACGGGCGAGAGCGTCACATTCGCCGTGGCCAGGTTGTCGCTGGCGACCAGTGGCAGGTTCGCATCCAGGTCAGGCGCTGTGACGATTGCTGCGCCGGATACGTTGTTACGCGGGTCGGTCAGTGTCACAGAGAGGATCTGGCCGTTGTCCTGCGCGGGGCTCAGGGTAACGGTGAAGCTGCCATTTGGCTGCACGGTGGCAGTCTGCAGTACCGTGCCGCTGGCGTTGCGTACGGTGACCGTGGCGCCCACCTCGCCGGTGCCGGTCAAGGTCGTGCCGTCGGCGCTGATCACCAGGCTGCCGGGCAGGGCGGGCGGTGTGAGATCAGGAGCGGTGAGCGCGGTGCCGCTGGACACATTGCCTGCGGCATCGGTCAGGGTGACGGTCAGCGCCTGGTTGTCGATTTGCGCAGCGCTGAGGCTGACCACGAACAGCCCGTTGGTGCCGACCGTGGCAGTGCCGAGCACAGTGCCTGCACTATTGCGCACCGTCACCGTGCTGCCGGCCTGGCCCGAGCCGCTGATCAAGGTGCCATTGGCGTTGATCGTGGCCACAGGAGCGGTGGGCGGTGTGGTATCAGGTGCCGTGATAGCAGCCCAGGCCGAAAGGTTGCCGGCGGCATCTGCCTGGCGCACTACCAGGGCCTGGCCGTCGTTTTGCGCGGTGTTGAGGGTTACGCTGAAGGTGCCGTTGGCCTGCACCACCGCGGTGCCTAGCGAACCGCCCGTCAGGCTTAGCACCGTGACGGTGGCACCGGGTTCGCCGATGCCGGTGAGCACGGTGCCGTTCGCGCTGATCGCAAGGCTGGTTGGCGCCAGCGGTGCCTGGGTGTCGGGTGCGGTGAAGGTAGTGGTGGCGGATACGTTGAGCGCAGCATCGGCTTGGCTCAGGCTCAGCACCTGGCCGTTGAGCTGGGCGCTGCTGAGGTTGATGGCGAACACCCCTGCGCCGTTGACCAGCCCCGTCCCAAGCACGGCCCCCCCGGCATCACGCACGGTGACGGTGGCACCTGCTTCCCCGGTACCGGTCAGCAGCAGGCCATTGGCCGACAGTGCAGTGACCACGGGGTTGGCCGGTGGGGTGACATCCGCAGCCGTGACGAACACTGGCTGCGATTCGCCGCCTAGCGCCGACACCGCCGTCACCGACAGGTGTTGCCCGTTGAGTTGGGCACTGTCGAGCGTGACGGTGAAAGCGCCGGTGACTGGATTGGCCAAACCGCTACCGATCAGGTTGCCATCAGCATCGTAGACACGGATCGCCGCGGCCGCAGTTGCTACACCTGTCAGCGTCAGGCCATCGGCGGCCAATACTGCACTGACTGGAGGCTCGGCCGGTGGAACCAGCGGGGTGGTATAGCTGGCCACTGGCGAAATGTTATTGGCGGCGTCGGCCTGGGTCACGGTCAGGATCGCCGACGAGCCAGGCGTTGGTGACAGGCTGACCGAGAAGTTGCCAGCACTGTCGACCTGGCCGGTGCCGATCTCTTGGCCACCGAAGCTTACGGTTACAGTGGCACCCGCTTCGCCACGCCCGGTGAGCACGTTGTAGTCGGGGTTGATGGCCAAGTTGGTGACGATGGCTGGCGGCGAGGTATCGGCGGTTTGGTAGGTGCCAGGCAGCGAGACGTTACCAGCGGCGTCGGTGGAGGTTACGGTGAGCAACTGCCCGTTGTTCTGAGCGGGGCTCAGCGTGACGACGAAATTGCCGCCATCGGGCACCGTCACGGTGCCGACCACCGTGCCGGCTGGGTTGCGCACAGTGATAACGCTGCCTACCTCACCCGTGCCGCTGAGCAATGTGCCGTTGCCGGTCACGTTCAGGCTGCCCGGCTGTACCGGCGGGGTCAGGTCTGGGGCGTTCAGTAGCAGCGGCAGCGACGGGTTGCCAGTAGGGTCCTGGGCAATGACGGTCAACTGCTGGCCGTTGACCTGCGCGGTGGTCAGGGTAATCACGAAGGTGCCGTCGACGGCGATGACGCCCTGGCCGATGAGGTTGCCCAGGTTGTTGATCACAGTGACCTGCGCACCGACCTCACCGGTGCCGCTGATCTGGGTGCCGCTTGGGTTGAGCGAAGCGACGACCGTGGCAGGTGGCGTGACGTCGGCAGCGGTGAGGCTACTGATCGCCGAGATGTTGTTGGCGTTGTCCTGCAGCGTGACCTGCAGTAATTGCCCATTCAATTGCGGGGTGTCGAGGTTGACCAGGAAGGTGCCGTTGGCAGCTACCGTGGCGGTGCCAATTTGCACGTTGCCAACGAACACGCGTACCGTCGCGCCCGCTTCGCCGACACCGCCAAGCTGGTCGCCAGCGGCATTGAGCTGCAACGCGGTGGCCGCGGCCGGTGGGGTGAGGTCTGGTGCGGTGACCGTCACCGGTTCGCTGATGTTGCCGGGTGGATCAGCCTGCTGCACCGACAGCACCTGCAGGTTGATCTGCGCTGGGGTCAGTTCAACGCGGAAGCTGCCATCGGCAAGCACTGTCGTGGTGCCCAGCACAACACCGGCGGCATTGGTCACGGTGACCGTGGCGCCTGGTTCGCCCGCGCCTGTCACCACGCTGCCATCGGCATTGATCAGCACATTGGTGAGCTGGTCGGGCGGGGTGAAGTCCGGCGTGGTCAAGGTGGCTGCGGCCGACACGTTCCCGGCTGCGTCGGTCTGGGTGAAGCTCAGGACCTCGGCGTTGCTCAGGGCCGGGTTCAGGGTGACGGTGAAGTTGCCACTGGCGTCGACGGTAGTCGTACCCACCTGCTGGCCACCGGCATTGGTAACGGTCACCGTTGCCCCAGCTTCACCGCGGCCAGTGATGGTCACGCCGTCGCTGGAAATCGCAAGCTCGGTGGGTGGTGTTGGCGCGGTGGTGTCAGGTGCCGTGATGGCAGTGGGCGCCGACTGGTTGCCTGCGGCATCGGTCAGCACCACCTGAACCTGCTGGCCATTGGCTTGGGAGGGGGTGAGGGTGACTTGGAATGTGCCGTTGGCAGCTACTACACCGGTACCGATCACGCTGCCATCGGCAGCCAGCACCTTGATGTTGGCGTTGGCCTCGCCGGTGCCGTTGAGCAGGCTACCACCCCCAGCGAAGGCCAGATTGGCCGGCGCATCGGGTGCCACCCGGTCGGGCGCGGTGAGGCTCACACTATTGGACTCGTTGCCTGCAGCATCGGTTTGCGCGGCACTGAGTTGTTGGCCATTGATCTGCGCAGCAGCCAGTGTGACGCTGAAATTGCCGCTGGCATCGACGATGGCGCTGCCAAGGCTGGCGCCGCCTGCGCCGGTGATGGTGACTGTAGCGCCAGCCTCACCACGGCCCGTGACCACCAGCCCATCACTGGACAGCATCAGGTTGGTCAAAGGCTGCGGTGCGGTGGTATCAGGCGCCTGCAGCAGTGTAGGCAGGGAGCTGGTGCCATCGCTGCCGATGGCGCTCACTTGCAGCACTTCACCGTTGGCCTGGGCTGAGCCAAGGGCCACGGTGAAACTACCGTCGTTACCAACCGGGGCCATGCCCAGTAGCACCCCATTGGGCCCGTAGACCTTGACCATGATGCCAGGCGTGGCGGTGCCGGTGATGGTCAGGCCATCGGCCGACAGCACCAGGTTGCTGGGCGACGCTGGCGCTGCAGCGCCGGGTGCCGTGACTTGCTGTTCGGGTGAGGCGTTGAGTGCGGCATCTGTCTGCACCACACTGAGCACCGCGCCCGTGTTGGCGGCAGGGCTCAGGGTGACGCTGAACTGGCCGTTGGCCGCGACGATGGCATTGCCCAGCGCAGTGCCATCGGCAGCGCGGACGGTCACCGTGGCACCGGCCTCGCCGGTACCGGTCAAGGTCGTGCCATCCGCCGATACCGCCAAGTTGGCAACCGCTGCGGGCGGCGTGGTATCGGCGGCGGTGTAGGGCGCTGCTGGCGAGACATTGCCCGCCGCATCGGTAGCGGTGACCTGCAGGGCCTGGCCGTTGGTCTGGGCGCTGTTCAGGGTCACCTGGAAGGTGCCGTTGGCGGCAGCCACAGCGGTGCCGAGCACCGCACCCGATGCATCGCGCACGGTGACCGTGCTGCCTGCCTCTGCACTACCGCTTAACTGCAGGCCGCTGCTGGACAGCGCAAGGTCGCTGGGTGCGGCTGGCGGCGTGAAGTCGGGGGCAATGATGTTGACAGCGGCCGAAGTATTGTTGCCTGCGTCGGTCTGGGTGATGCTCAATCGCTGGGCGTTGAGCTGAGCAGTGTCCAGGTCGAGAGTGAAGCTGCCGTTGGCGCTTACTACCCCGGTACCGACGATAGTGCCATCGGCGCCGCGCACGGTGACGGTGGCCCCGGCTTCGCCCAGCCCGGTCAGGGTGAGGCCATTGTTGTTGAGCACCACATTGGTCAATGGGCTTGGTGCGGTGAGGTCCGGTGTGGTCAGGCTGACGGCTGG
The DNA here is from genome assembly GCF_017491595.1 of Pseudomonas sp. 51_B. Lineage (NCBI taxonomy): Bacteria > Pseudomonadati > Pseudomonadota > Gammaproteobacteria > Pseudomonadales > Pseudomonadaceae > Pseudomonas > Pseudomonas sp. 51_B. Next base: position 6,385 of record NZ_JAFGYW010000027.1, on the reverse strand, counting down.
TGAGACATTGCCAGCTGCGTCCACTTGGCTGACGCCAATTGCCTGGCCGCTGTTCTGCGGTGTGTCGAAGATCACCGTGAAACGCCCATCGGCCCCCACGGTGGCGGTGCCCAACAAGGTGCCGGCGGCATTGCGCACCTGCACGGTGGCGCCGACCTCACCACTGCCAGACAACTGCCGGCCATCGGCACTGAGCAGCGAATTGGTGACGGCCGCCGGCGGCGTGCGGTCAGGGGTCGCCAGGCTGGCGGGGCTGGACACGTTGCCGGCAGCATCAGCCAGGGTCACCTGCAGAGGGCTGCCAGTGGTCTGGGCGCTGGGCAAGGTGATCTGGAACTGCCCGCTCTGGTTCACCGTGCCGGTAGCCAGGATGACGCCGCTGGCATCACGCACGGTTACGGTGGCGCCAGCTTCACCTTGGCCGCTGACCACAGTGGCCGCGCTGTTGAGGCTCAGGCCGCTCGCAGCATCCGGTGCCTGCAGGTCAGGCGCCTGCAAGGTGGCCGCCAACGATACATTGCCGGCCGCATCGGCTTGGGTGATGGTGAGGTTTTGCGCATTGCTTTGCGCAGGCGTCAGGGTGATGTTGAACAGGCCATTGCTACCGACTGTGCCAGAGCCGACGACGGCGCCGTTGGCGTCTGTGACGCTGACGGTCGCACCCACTTCGCCGCGGCCGCTGAGGGTGGTGCCGCTGCGGTTGATGGCAACCTGAGTAGGCGCATCGGGCGCCGTGGTGTCCGGTGCCTGCAGCGTAGCGGGTACCGAAGGTGCGCCACCGGCTGAAGCCCGCGCACTGACGCTCAGCACTTGCGCATTGAGCTGGGCATTGGCGAAGAAGATGCGGAAGATCCCATCGCTGCCGACCGTGCCGGTGCCGAGCGTGGTGCCGCCAGAAGTGACGGTGATCAGCGAGCCGACCGTACCCTCACCAGTCAGCAGGAAACCATCAGCGCTCAGCGCAAGGTTGCTCGGCGCGGCCAGTTCGGTACCGTCCGGGCCGTTGACGGTGACTGCGGTTTCATTGTTGCCGCCGTCTTGCACCACCAGTTGCACGCTGTCGCCAGTGGCCAACGGTGGGTCGACCTGAACTGCGAAGGTGCCATCGGGCCCAACCGTGGCAGTGCCCAGCTGGGTGTTGCCGTCGCGCACGATAACCGTGGTGCCGGGCTCAGCGCTACCACTGATCGTGCCGCCATCCGGGCTGACAGCAATGTCCGAAGCCGCAGCAGGGGGGGTGGTGTCGGCAGCGATCACCGGGGTCGGCGCGGTGCTATTGCCAGCAGCATCAGTGACCACCACGGTCACCGTCTCGCCGTTGAGCAGGGCTGTGGCCAATGGCACGCTGAAACTGCCGTCAGGGTTGACCGCTACGGTGGTTTCTACACCACTGGGGCTGAGCACGGTGACCGACGCCGCACCGGGTGCATTGCCGGTCAGGGCCAGGCCATCAGGGGTAATGGCAAGGTCTGTCGGCAGTTGCGGTGGGGTCAGATCGGGTGCGATGGCCTGGGCAGCGGCCGATGCTGTGCCCTGGTCATTGATTTGCACGACGTCGAGTGTCTGGCCATCGAGCTGAGCTGGGGTCAGCGACACGCTGAATGTGCCACTGGCAGGCACCACGACACTGCCCAGCAGGTCACCTGCGGCGTTGCGCACTTCAACCGTTGCGCCGGCCTGACCTGTGCCTGTCACCAAGGTGCCATCGGCATTCACTTGTACCCCGCCAGGCACCGCCGGGCCACTGCTATCGTCAGCCGTGAAGGGCACCGACGGCGAGGCGTTGCCAGCGGCGTCTGTCAACACCACCGACACCGTTTCGCCGCTGATTTGCGCGGGCGAGAGGGTCACGCTGAAACTACCGTTCTGCCCCACGACGCCGCTGCCAAGCAACTGCCCGGCAGTGTCGCGCACTTGCACGGTCGCGCCAGGCTCACCTTGGCCAGTAAGCAGCGTGCCATCGGCGCTCAACGCAAGCCCTTGCGCTGCCTCAGGTGCTTGCAAGTCACTGGCGATCAGGGTGTTGGCAGGGGAGGGGTTGCCGCCGCCATCGGTTTGGATGACGGTCAGGGTCTGACCATTGAGCTGCGCTGGGGTGAGGGTGACGCTGAAGCTACCATCGGCCTGCACCGTAGCATTGCCCAGCACAGCACCCCCAGTGCCGGTTACTCGCACCTGCGCACCAGGCTCGCCGAAACCGGTCAATTGCGCGCCATTGGCGGACAATGTAAGGCCGGTGGTGATGGCAGGCGCGGTAGTATCGGGTGCATTCAAGCCCACCGAAGGCGAAACGTTGCCGGCAGGGTCGCGTTGTTCAACGGTCAATGCCTGGCCGTTGGTCTGAGGGGGTGCGAGGGTGACTTGGAAATTACCGTCGTTGCCCACCACGGCGCTGCCCAGCACCGCGCCATTGGGGCCGCGCACGGTGACCGTGGCGCCGGCTTCGCCAGTACCGCTGACAGTAGCGCCGGCGCCATCGACACTCGGCGTACCGACCACTTGTGGTGGGGTGCTGTCAGGCGCGATGAAACCGACCGGCCCTGCACTGTTGCCCAGGCTGTCGGTGGCTTCCACGGTCAGGCTCTGGCCATTTAGTTGTGGCTGGCCAAGGGTTACGTCGAAGCGGCCGTCGGCACCCACCGTGGCTGTACCGAGCACCGTACCATCGGCAGCGCGCACTGTGACCAGCGAGCCGGCCTGGCCCGTACCGGTCAGGTGTAGGCCGGTGATGTCGATCGCCAGGCCAGAGGGTTGCAGCGGGCCGTCCAAGTCAGGTGCGGTTACCGTCGCAGTGGAAGTGTTGCCGGCACCGTCGCGCAGGGCGACATCCAGCTGTTGGCCGTCGTTCTGCGCCGGGTCCAGTGTCACCGCGAACTGGCCGTTGGCGCCTATCACGGCGGTGCCCAGCAGCGTGCCTTGGGCATTGGTGACCTGTACCGTGACGCCAGGTTCGCCCCGGCCCGTCAGCGTCACGCCGTCGGCGCTGACTTGCAGATCGGTGGCCTCGTTGGGGGGGGTAATATCCGGAGCGCTGATTTGAGTCGGCAGTGAACTGTTGCCGCCGGCATCGACAGCCACCACATCAAGCAGCTCGCCATTGGCCTGCGCCGGGTCGAGGGTGAGGGTGAAGGTGCCGTCGTTGCCAACTTGCACGCTGCCAAGCACATTCCCGTTGCCATCGCGCACCTGCACCTGCGTGCCAGCAGGTGCGTTACCGCTGAGCGTGGTGCCGTCGGCGCTGACTGCCAGCCCGGTGGGGCTGTCCGGCAGGGGGGTGGCTGGCACGATCACGTTTACGGCGGTAGACGGATTGCCTGCCGTATCGGTCTGTACCAGCTCGATGGACTGGCCGGCAGTCAGTGCCGCGTCCAGATTGACCACGAAGGTGCCGTTGGCGCCGACAACGCCACTTCCAAGCAACGCACCTGCGCCATCGCGAATCTCGACCGTTGCACCCGGCTCGCCGCGGCCGGAAACCGCCAGGCTGCCAGCGCCTAGCGTAACGTCGGTGATCTGCGCGGGTGGGGTTGTGTCGGGCGCGGTGTAGGCCAACGGGATCGAGCGGTTGCCCGTCGCATCGGTAAGCGTTATGGACAGTTGCTCACCGTTGGCCTGCGGGGCATCTAGGGTCACACTGAAGCTGCCATTGGCGGCGACGATGCCGGTTCCGATCAGATTACCGCTGGCATCACGCACCTCTACCCGCGTACCCGCTTCACCGCTGCCGGTCAATGTGACCGCATCGCTTAGGCTCAGGCCCGTGGGCTGTGCTGGGGCCTGCAAGTCTGGAGAGGTCAGTGGAGTTGGCGTCGACACGTTGCCAGCCGCATCGGTAAGGGTGATCTGCAGGGACGAGCCGTCGGTGACAGGTGCGGTCAGTACCACATTGAACGTGCCATCGGCCTGAACGCTACCGGTGCCGATCACCTGGCCTTGGTCATCCAGCACTTTGACCGTCGCGCCCACTTCGCCACGGCCCGATACCAGGCGGCCGTCGCCGCTGATGGCCAGGTCGCTGGCAGGTTGTGGTGGAGTGGTATCGGTGCCGCCGTCGATGTCCGGCGCAGTGACGGTGCTGGCCGCAGAGGCATTGCCAGCCGCATCGGTAGCCGTGACCTGTAAAGACTCGCCGTCCACCTGCGGGGGCGCGAGGCTGATGCTGAATACACCGGTCGGGCCCACCAGGGCGGAACCCAGCACGGTGGTGCCGTCAGCAGCCAGAACCCGCACGGTGCTGCCAGGCTCGGCCCGGCCGGTGACGAGGGTGCCGTCTGCGCTGACCTCAAGCTCGCTTGGCGCTGTGGGGGCGGTGATGTCGGGTGCGCCGATCTGCGTGGGCAGCGACGATGTGCCGAGGCTGTCGACGGCGGTGACGTCCAGCAGCTGGCCGTTGGCTTGCGCCGGGTTCAGCGGCACGGTGAAGGTGCCTTCGGCCCCTACCACCACGCTGCCTAGCAACGTGCCGTCGGCGCCACGCACCTCCACCCGCGTGCCGGGCTGGGCGCTGCCACTGATGCTGGTGCCATCGGCTGCGATATTCAGGTCGGTTGGGCTGGTTGGGACGCCGGTCAGGGGCACATCGTAGTCTACGGCGGGCGATGCATTGCCGGCAGCATCGGTCTGCACCACGCTCAGTTGCGCGCCCGGTGCCACAGCGGGGGCCAGGTCAACGATGAAGGTGCCATTGGCAGTGACCACTGCACTGCCCAGCAGGTTGCCATCGGCATCGCGCACTTGCACCGTGGCCCCGGCTTCGCCACGGCCGGCCAATTGCAGCCCGTCCGGCCCTACCGCCAGGTTGGTGACGGCGGCAGGTGCAGTGATATCCGGAGCGTCGAATTGCAGCGGCGCCGAGGTGTTGCCAGCGGCGTCGACCAGGCGCACGTCCAGTGCTTG
>NZ_JAFGYW010000027.1:0-1392 GCF_017491595.1 Pseudomonas sp. 51_B | reverse complement strand
CGAATTGCAGCGGCGCCGAGGTGTTGCCAGCGGCGTCGACCAGGCGCACGTCCAGTGCTTGGCCATTGGCCTGGGCCGGCGACAGGGTGAGGCTGAAGGTGCCATCGGTCCCCACTTGGCCGCTGCCAACCAGGTTACCGGCGGCGTCACGCACCTGCACCGTAGTGCCAGGCTCACCGCGCCCGGTCAGGGTAACGCCGTCGGCAAGGGTAAGGTCAGTGGGTTGCGCTGGGGGTTGCAGATCGGCGGAGGTCACCGAGCCTGGGGCTGACACATTGCCGGCAGCATCGGTGAGGGTTACCTGCAGGGTGCTGCCGTCTTTCACGGCTGGCGACAAGGTGAGTAGGAACGTGCCATCGGCACCTACCGTGCCGCTGGCAATCAGGTTGCCGCTGGCATCGCGCACCTGCACGGTTGTGCCGGCTTCCCCCCTTCCGCTCAGTTGTTGGCCAGCAACGCCGATCACCAGGTTGGTCGGTGCCTCGGGAGGTGTGGTATCGGGTGGAGTGCCGTCGTCAGGCGCGCTGATCGCCGCAGCCCCAGAGGTGTTACCAGCGGCATCGGTGGCGGTGACGCTCAAGGCTTGGCCATTGGTCTGCGGCGGTTGCAAGGTGACGCTGAACAGCCCATCGGCCCCCGCGGTGGCAGTGCCCAGCAAGGTGCCGCCGGGGCCACGTACTTGCACGGTGGCGCCCGGCTCGGCGCGGCCGGTGAGGGTGGTGCCTTGGCTGTTGACTGCCAATTCGCTTGGCGGCGTGGGGGCGGTAGTGTCCGGTGCGTTCAGCGATCCGCCTTGCGAGGTGTTGCCAGCGGCATCGGTAGCGGTGACGCTCAAGGCCTGGCCATTGGTCTGCGGCGGTTGCAAGGTGACGCTGAACAGCCCATCGGCCCCCGCGGTGGCAGTGCCCAGCAAGGTCCCGCCGGGGCCACGTACTTGCACGGTGGCGCCCGGCTCGGCGCGGCCGGTGAGGGTGGTGCCTTGGCTGTTGACTGCCAATTCGCTTGGCGGCGTGGGGGCGGTAGTGTCCGGTGCGCTCAGCGTTCCGCTTTGCGAGGTGTTGCCAGCGGCATCGGTAGCGGTGACGCTCAAGGCCTGGCCATTGGTCTGCGGCGGTTGCAGCGTGACGCTGAACTGGCCGTCCGCGCCCGCAGTGGCAGTGCCTAAAAGAGTGCCGTCGGCGCCGCGTACTTGTACCGTGGAGCCCGGCTCGGCGCGGCCGGTGAGGGTGGTGCCTTGGCTGTTGACTGCCAATTCGCTTGGCGGCGTGGGGGCGGTAGTGTCAGGTGCGGTTACCGTGCCGCCCGTAGAGGTGTTGCCAGCGGGGTCGGTGATGGTGACGGTCAGCCCCTGGCCGTTATTTTGTTGGCTGCCCAGGTCGACTGTGAACGTAC
>NZ_JAFGYW010000272.1:0-484 GCF_017491595.1 Pseudomonas sp. 51_B | reverse complement strand
CCTGTCGATGGGGCAGGGCATCAAGTTGTTGGTAGACCAGGGTTTCATGACCCGTTCGCCGCATCTGCTCAATCAGTCCATCGGCATTTTCATGTTGCTGGTGCTCGGGCTGGCGCTGGGCACCTTTGCCCGTTTCTATCTGGTGTCGTGGATAGGCGAGCGCGTGGTCGCCGACATTCGCCGTCAGGTGTTCAATCACCTGGTGTATCTGCATCCGGGCTTTTATGAGGACAACCGCAGCTCGGAAATCCAGTCGCGCCTGACCGCTGACACCACGCTGCTGCAATCGGTGATCGGCTCGTCGCTCTCGCTGTTCCTGCGCAATTTGCTGATGGTCATCGGTGGTGTAGTGCTGCTGTTCATCACCAATCCGAAGTTGACCAGCATTGTCGTGATTGCACTGCCGCTGGTGATCGCGCCAATCCTGATTTTCTGCCGCCGCGTGCGCAATCTTTCGCGCCAGAGCCAGGACCGTATCGCCGAC
>NZ_JAFGYW010000271.1:0-484 GCF_017491595.1 Pseudomonas sp. 51_B | reverse complement strand
GTTCTGCAGCAACACGTGGAGCGTGGACGTTGGCAACAGCCTTGTCATCGCCGTGTGCCAGAGCAACGAACTCAACACCTTTAGGAGCTTTGAGGTCCGACAGGTGGATGATGGTGCCGATTTCTGCTTTCGACAGGTCGACTTCGATGAACTCAGGCAGATCTTTTGGCAAGCAGGTCACTTCGATTTCAGCAACAACGTGCGAAACTTCGCCGCCTTTCTTCACTGGAGCTTCTTCGCCAACAAAGTGTACAGGCACGATGGCGGTCAGTTTCTGGCCGGCAACAACGCGTACGAAGTCAGCGTGCATCACGTGGCCTTTGGCCGGGTGACGCTGCAGAGCCTTGATGATGACGTTCTGCTTGGTGCCACCAACGTTCAGCTCGATGATGTGGCTGTAAGCCGCTTCGTTTTCGAGCAGTTTGGCAACTTCTTTGGCCAGCATGCTGATGGATTCAGGGGCTTTGTCGCCACCGTAAACAAC
>NZ_JAFGYW010000270.1:0-484 GCF_017491595.1 Pseudomonas sp. 51_B | reverse complement strand
GGTCGATCTGGCGGAGCGCTTGAACGTCTCGCGCCAGACCATCAACGCCATCGAAAATGAACGCTACGACCCGAGCCTGCCGCTGGCGTTTCAGATCGCGCGAACGTTTGGATTGGCCATTGAAAGTATTTTCGAGGATCCGGAAGCAGAATCCGATTCGCAAACTGCTGTGAGGGGTGGCAAACAGCCGTAGTTGATTTCGATTCATGCTAAAAACTGTCAACTTTTACAGTGTTGCATCGATGCCATGCGCCCTATCCTGCCTACTCCCGGCAATGATTGTAGGGGTCTCATTGATCAGATGGAGCATTGCAAAGATGACTAGCACAGTAGCCTTTCCTTTTAAGTTCCAAGGGTTGAATGCCGAGAAAACCGAGATTTCGCTATCCAGGATCAGCGACATCGGCGCGCAGATAACGCCGACGGAGCAAATGACCCGTCTCAATCTGAATTTCACTTTTGCCGACGGCAGCAGTCTGAGTAC
>NZ_JAFGYW010000269.1:0-484 GCF_017491595.1 Pseudomonas sp. 51_B | reverse complement strand
AGCATCATGCCCGGATACGGTGGTTCGTGTCTGGTTGCGCAACAACGATCCCGCCGATGCCGATCGGTGGGATCGGTTCGTGCACGATCGGTCATGGTATCCATTCGAAATTTCGATCTCGCATTCTCCGCAGAACGTGGGCTTCGGGCGCGCGCACAATGCGACGTTCGAAATGGCCGACGCTCCGTTTTTCTTTGTCTTGAATCCGGATACGCGACTGCATTCGACTGCCGTCTCGGCATTGCGGAAGGCGATAGACACGTCTGCCGGCGACGTGGGCGCCTGGGAGTTGCGGCAACTGCCGTACGAGCATCCGAAACTGTACGATCCCGTTTCGCTCAGCACGGACTGGGTGACAGGTGCCGCCGTCGTGTTCCGGCGTGCCGCGTTTGCGCAGGTGCGCGGTTTCGAGCCGCGTATCTTCATGTATGGGGAAGATGTCGACCTATCGTGGCGAATGCGCGCCGCGGGCTGGGTATTGCAT
>NZ_JAFGYW010000268.1:0-484 GCF_017491595.1 Pseudomonas sp. 51_B | reverse complement strand
AGACCCGGCGAAATCACCCTCGCCCATCACGGCGTGCTGTTTCTCGATGTGTTGCCGGAGTTTTATCTCAAGGTTCTGGAAGTCCTGCGCGAGCCGTTGGAGTCCGGGCATATCGTCATCGCCCGGGCCAAGGATCGCGTGCGTTTCCCCGCACGGTTTCAATTGGTGGCAGCGATGAATCCGTGTCCCTGTGGATATCTTGGCGAGCCCAGCGGCAAATGCTCGTGCACACCGGACATGGTCCAGCGCTATCGCAACAAGCTGTCAGGGCCGCTGCTGGATCGGATTGATCTGCACCTGACCGTGGCGCGTGAGGCAACCGCATTGAATCCGGCAGCCAAGCCAGGCGAAAACAGCGCCAGCGCTGCGGCGTTGGTGGCGGAAGCGCGGGAGCGCCAGCAGAAACGTCAGGGCTGTGCCAATGCGTTTCTCGATCTGCCGGGGCTCAAGCGTCACTGCAAGTTATCCACAGCCGATGAAAAAT
>NZ_JAFGYW010000267.1:0-485 GCF_017491595.1 Pseudomonas sp. 51_B | reverse complement strand
GTCACGCTGTACCTGTCGCCCGACGAGCACATCTCGATGTACGCGTCGGGCGACAGGTACAGCGTGACGCCGCCCGCGAGCGCCATGTCGATCTCGCCCGCGCGCAGCGCCTGGCACGCGAGATGGATCGCGACGAGCGCGGACGAGCACGCGGTGTCGACGGGAATCGCCGGCCCCTTCAGGTTCAGGTGATAGGCGAGCCGCGCGGCGCCGAACGCGAAGCTGTTGCTCTTCTCGAGCATCGTGACCGCGCCGCCCGCGCCGAGCTGCCGGTACTCCTGGTTCATGATGCCGAGATAGACGCCGCAGTTGCGGCCGTCGAGCGTATCGGCCGAATAGCCGGCGTTCTCGAAGGCCCGATAGCCTTCCTGCAGGAACAACCGGTGCTGCGGATCCATCTCCTGCGCCTCGGCGGGCGAGATCCGGAAGAACGCCGGATCGAAGCAGTCGACGTCGTCCAGGAGGCCGATCCATTTGCTGTAGAC
>NZ_JAFGYW010000266.1:0-485 GCF_017491595.1 Pseudomonas sp. 51_B | reverse complement strand
CGGTGTCCTCGTCGAATGCCTCGATCTCGAGCATCTCGTTGAGCGGCACGTAGGCGATCTCTTCGAGGCTCGTGAAGCCTTCGTCGATCAGGATGTCCGCGACTTCCTCGTCGACGTCGAGGCGCGCCATGAACAGGCCGCGCAGCGCGTCGCGCTCTTCGTTCTGCTTCTGGGCGGATTCGTCCGGCGTCATGATGTTGATCTGCCAGCCGGTCAGTTCGCTGGCAAGACGCACGTTCTGGCCGCTGCGGCCGATCGCGACAGCCAATTCGTTCTCGTCGACGACGACGTCCATCGAATGCTTTTCTTCATCGACGACGATCGACTGGACGGCCGCCGGCGCGAGCGCGCCGATCACGAACTGGGCGGGATCCTCCGACCATAGCACGATGTCGATGTTTTCGCCACCGAGCTCGTTGCGCACGGCCTGCACGCGCGAGCCGCGAATGCCGACGCACGTGCCGATCGGATCGATCCGCTTGTCG
>NZ_JAFGYW010000265.1:0-485 GCF_017491595.1 Pseudomonas sp. 51_B | reverse complement strand
GCTCAAGCATGGCCGGGCTCCTTCGCCTTGGCCGGCACCGGCTTGTCTGCCGGAGGCGGCGTGGTCACAGCCTCCCTCTCCGGCTCAACGTCCTCGCCGGCCGGCGTGGCGTCCGCGATCCGCTCGACAGAGCCGGCAATGCTGCGCAGCGGCGTGCCAAAATCGGGCAGATCGATCATTGCGAGCAAGAGTCCTGCGATCCAGAAGATTTGCATATGCGTGAACAGCGAGATCAGACCGAGCACGGCGACGAACTCGAATTGCAGCTTCTGCGACTTGTGCGCCATCCGCTCCGGCAGGCTGTGCAGCTTCCAATAGAGCGTACCGACCCAGAACACGGTACCGAGCAGGAAAATTCCCATGACGACCATGAGCGTGTCGATCCCGCTTCCCGGCGCGAGAAAAAACGGCAAATGGTGCGGAGCCATCGGGTGAAGTTGGTCGCTCAAACGTCTCTCCCGGTCAGTGAAACGGCACTTCTGGTA
>NZ_JAFGYW010000264.1:0-487 GCF_017491595.1 Pseudomonas sp. 51_B | reverse complement strand
GGCGGACATCTGCCCGCACGCGTAAGAGCCCTGATGGATTTCCTCGCCGCCCATTTGCATGTTCATTGAACCGCAACGCGGGCAAAGGGCCGTTCCTTCAATGCATAGGCCAGCACAAGAGCCGCGGGCAAAGCAGCGCCCAGTAGGCACAGCCCTTCCCAGCCGACATACCGAATACCGAAACTTGCAACTGCGGAGCCAATAGCGCCGCCAACAAAGTTGATACTGATAAACACCGCGGTAATCCGTGAATTGGCTGCGGGGGCCAGTTTGTAGATGACCGATTGATGGGTGTTCTGCAAGCCCATTACGCCAACGTTCAAGGCCATTGCGGCAGCGATAATTATCCAGAGCCCTGTCGCCGCAAAGCTCAGCACTGCCCATGCCAGTATCATCAACGAGGCCAACCCGAATGCCAGCGCGTGCCGGTAGCCATGATCACAGAGCCGGCCAACCACACCGGGAATCAACGCGCCAGTCACTCCCG
>NZ_JAFGYW010000026.1:0-55793 GCF_017491595.1 Pseudomonas sp. 51_B | reverse complement strand
ACCTTGGACAACCGACTGGCGACCAGGCGCAGCACTTGGTCACCCACATCGTGGCCGTGGGTGTCGTTGAATTTCTTGAAGTGATCCACGTCGGTCATTGCGATCACGTAGTTGCGCCCAAGGCGCTGCATGCGCTCGTTCAACGCGCGGCGCCCAGGTAGCCCGGTCAGTTCGTCACGAAAGGCCATCTGGTAGGCCTCGTGGGATACCGCAGCGGCAATCATCAACATCACCTGGCTGCACATGATGTTCAGGGTGAAGGGCAGGATGAACGTCTTGGGCAGCATCCAGAAGATACCGATCAAGCCGATCAGCTGCGCTGCATGCAACGGCCGCGGCTCGCGCAGGTATTGAACCACCAGCAGCACCAGTACCAGGAAAAACAGCGGGTAAACCATCTGGATCAGGCTCATCCACTTGCCATGCAATGAGGGCCAGCGTATTTCGGCCAACCAGCCCAGCAGCGCCTCGGGAAAGCTCTGCTCCAAGGCCAGTGCCACGCTGCCGACTGCGAACAGCACTGCAAAACGGGCCAGCAGGTCCTGTGCCAGGTGGGTGCGCTCCTGCCAAAGACCGAACAGGCCATATAAGGCTGGCAGCAACAAGCACACCAGGTGGAAAACCACCGCGGCGTCCTCACGCACGCGGCCGTTGTCGCGGTAGTAGTCGGTCTGCGTGTCGAGTAGGAAGTAGGCGATGTATACCGTGACCATCAGAAACAGCTCGCGCTGGCGGCGGTAGACAGCGCAATAGGCACCACCGAGCAGCAGCACCAGCGTGGGAAGCACGTTGAACAATGAAGTGAAGAAAACGCTAAGGTCTCTCACATACGCCGCCGCAAGCCCAGCCAATAATAGAAACAGCGAAGGCAGGAAATGGCTCGCGCGAACAGCATTTAAACGAAACAAGGGCAATCTCCAACCCGGCAGATCAATAATGGCATTGTGCCTTTACTTCATCGGCAGCACACGTGAATAGATGAGTTCCCGGGTGGGTTAACGGCAGCGGCGGCATGCGGCTTGAGCATTTCTTGCCCGAGCGCTTTGGCAAAGCTAAATATCCGGACGAAAAAAACCGCTCACTGGGAGCGGTTTCTTCAAAGCGGAACCTCAAGCAGGCTTAGTAACCCAGCGCGAAGTCCTCTTCTTTCATATCCATCAGGTTGTTGGCGCCAGACAGCATGGAGGCCACATGGGTGCGAGTACGCGGCAGAATGCGCTGGAAGTAGAAGCGTGCGGTCTGCAGCTTGGCGGTGTAGAAGGCCTCTTCGCTAGTGCCGGCAGCCAGCTTTTCGGCGGCCAGGCGGGCGATGTCGGCCCAGAAGTAGGCCAGGCATGCGTAGCCGGAATACATCAGGTAGTCCACCGAAGCGGCACCGACTTCCTCACGGTCCTTCATCGCGGCCATCCCCACTTTCATGGTCAGCTCGCCCCACTCCTTGTTCAGCGCAGCCAATGGCTCGACGAACTCTTTGACCGCGTCATTGCCTTCCTGCGACTGGCAGAACTTGTGCACGATCTTGGTGAAGCCCTTGAGTGCTTCGCCCTGGGTCATCAGCACCTTGCGCCCGAGCAGGTCGAGTGCCTGGATGCCGGTGGTGCCTTCGTACAGCATGGAGATGCGGCTATCGCGCACGTTCTGCTCCATGCCCCACTCAGCAATGAAACCGTGGCCACCGTAAATCTGCACACCATGGTTGGCCGCCTCGAAGCCCACCTCGGTCATGAAAGCCTTGGCGATCGGGGTGAGGAACGCCAGCAAGGCGTCGGCCTTCTTGCGCTCTTCTTCGTCCTGGCTGTACTTGACGATGTCGACCTGCTTGGCAGTGAAGTACACCATCGCGCGGTTACCTTCAGCGAACGCCTTCATGGTCAGCAGCATACGGCGCACGTCAGGGTGGACGATGATCGGGTCTGCGGCTTTTTCCGGTGCTTTAGGGCCGGTCAGGGAACGCATCTGCAGGCGCTCACGGGCATACTTCAGGCCACCCTGGAAGGCTACCTCGGCATGGGCCAGGCCTTGCAGCGCGGTACCCAGGCGTGCAGTGTTCATGAAGGTGAACATGCAGTTCAGGCCTTTATTGGCCGGGCCAATCAGGTAGCCGGTTGCGCCATCGAAGTTCATCACACAGGTAGCATTACCGTGGATGCCCATCTTGTGCTCGATGGAGCCGCAGCTCACACCGTTGCGCTCACCCACCCCGCCCTCTGCGTTAGGCAGGAACTTCGGCACGATGAACAGCGAAATGCCTTTGGTGCCAGCCGGAGCGTCCGGCAGGCGTGCCAGCACGATGTGGACGATGTTGCCGGCCATGTCGTGTTCGCCGGCCGAGATGAAAATCTTGGTGCCGGACACTTTGTAGCTGCCATCGGCCTGAGGCTCGGCCTTGGTCCGCAGCATGCCCAGGTCGGTGCCGCAATGCGGCTCGGTCAGGCACATGGTGCCGGTCCATTCGCCGGACACCAGCTTGGTCAGGTAGGTGTGCTGCTGCTCGGCGGTACCGTGGGCGGAGATGGTGTTCATCGCGCCATGGGACAGGCCTGGGTACATGCCCCACGACCAGTTCGAACCACCGACCATTTCGCTCAGGGCCAGGCCCAACGACTCTGGCAGGCCTTGGCCGCCGTGCTCGACGTCATGGGCCAGGCTTGGCCAGCCACCTTCGACGAATTGCGCGTAGGCTTCCTTGAAGCCGGTCGGGGTCTTAACGCCCGACTCGCTCCAGGTGCAACCTTCCTGATCGCCGACACGGTTCAGCGGCGACAGTACCTGCTCACAGAACTTCGCGCCTTCTTCCAGGATTGCATCGACCATGTCGGGCGTTGCGTCCTGGCAACCCGGCAGGCTCTGATAGTGCGCCTCGTAGCCGAGCAGCTCGTCGCGCACGAAACGAATATCACGCAAGGGGGCTTTGTAATCAGGCATTGCGATGAACCTCTGTGATGAGTTCTGGGGGACCGCTGATACCAACCAGCTCTTGTCGGCTTTCGGTCAAACAGTTGTTTGAAACTTACGTTTAGCACGCCCGGATGTCAAGAAGTGACTATGGTGCCATTTACGCCACGAAAAATGGCTTTTATGCCACTCGATCCAAACCGAGCGTCAATCGGCTGTGCAAGCGGATTGATCCCTGAAGGCGCAAAAGGGAAAACGGCGATGAACGGGTGTGCTAACTCGCAGGCGGGCGATTGTTGAGGTCACCTAAAGCCGCGGGAGCGGCTTTAGCCGCGTAGGCACCCGCAGACTGAAGATGCCCTGGGTATCACGGCATGAAGCCGCGATAGAAAGGAATCAGGCGTAAGTGTCGATAAATCGACCGAGCATTTCGTCGGAGGCCTTGGCCACTTTCACACCCAGTTCGGTTTCGGTCTTGCCGAGGGCCAGTTGTACGGTGCTAGTGGCCAAGTCCATCTGCTGGCTTCGATCCACCCCACGCAGGCGCTCGGCCTGGAAGTCGCTGGACTGGCTGGTGGCAGCGCGCTCGACCGAGCTGCTGGCGATCTGGCCTGCAGCCTGATCGACACGGTTCTGGCCGTTGTAGATAGTATTGAGGCCCGCGTAGTACGCGGTGCTGCCGGTGATTTGCATGGCACGACTCCAATGACACTGGGTGTGAACATGCTCCATTAAAGCAGCCCGAGGGTGAAATGGCTCTTTTAAATAGCTAATGGCCCGGTGCCAGCTCATAGGCCGAGAGTATATGGCCCAGCTTCAATCCAGTAGGTCGAGCTGTAAGTGTTCTGCCACAGCATCGGCGGTAGCCTGCTTGAGTTTCGGCACGCGCCCCAGGCACGGCGCCGGCAAGCGCTCCGCCAGACTGGCCAGGTTTTCCTCCAGGCGCGCGGTCCTTGGCTCGATCACATTGGCTACCCAACCCGCCAGCTGCAGCCCGTCGCGGGCGATCGCCTCGGCACTGAGCAGCGCGTGGTTGATACAACCCAACCGCACGCCCACCACCAGAATCACCGGCAGCTTCAGGGCAATAGCCAGGTCGGACAGATTGGCCTGGTCGGACAATGGCACACGCCAACCGCCTGCACCCTCGACCAGAGTGAAGTCAGCTCCCTGGTCCAGCACATGCCGCATGGCCCTGGCCAAAGCAGCCACCTCCAGCGCAACACCGGCCTCACGGGCAGCCACATGGGGGGCGATGGCCGGCTCGAAGGCAAACGGGTTGACCTGCTGGTAGTCGAGCTTGATCGAGCTTTCATCGATCAGCGCCTGAGCGTCGCTGTTGCGCAAGCCCTTGGCGGTCATTGTGCAACCCGAAGCCACTGGCTTGGCGCCCAGGGTACTCAGCCCTTGCAAGCGCGCCGCATGCAAAAGCCCCGCAGCAATGGTGGTCTTGCCGACATCGGTGTCGGTGCCGGCGATGAAATAGGCCTGGCTCATCTCGGTCCTCTTATGCCTGTGGCTTGCGCATCACACCATAAACCACCTGATAGGTGGCGGGCAGCCCCTGGGGCTGGCGAAACGCTTCATAGGCCTGCATCAGGCCTTGCACACGGGCACGGCCGGTCAGGCCAGAGGGCCGTCCGGGGTTGAGGTTGTGGGCGCCGAGTGCCTTGAGTTCATGGGTCAGGCTACGCACATCCGGGTAGTGCAGCACATGGGCCTGGCGTTGCAGGCTGAGCGGTTCCAGGCCGCTGGCTGCACACAGGTTCTGGTAGTCCTGCAAGCGCCGAAAGCGGTTCACATGCACCATGCCGTCCACCGCCTGCCAGCTGGCACGCAACTCCTCGAGCGTACCGACGCACAGGCTGCTGAAGGCCAGCACACCGCCTGGGCGCAGTACCCGCCGCGCTTCTTCTAGCACCATGGCGAACTGACTGCACCACTGCACCGCCAGGCTGCTGAACACCAGGTCGACGCAGGCATCTCCCAGTGGCAGGCGCTCGGCGTCACCCGCAATCAGGTACTGCGCCCCACCCCGCTCGCCCCGAGCATGGCGCAACATACCTTCGGCGATATCCACCGCCACACCGGTTGCCCGCGCGAAGCGCTCGCCCAGCACTCGGCTGAAATAGCCAGTGCCACTGCCTAGGTCCAGCCAGCGCGACGGCGCCAGGTCTTCAGGCAATTGCGCCAGCAAGCTCACCCCGACAGCCCGCTGCAGGGCAGCGACGCTATCGTAGCTGGCCGCTGCTCGGGAGAACGAAGCCGCTACCTGGCGCTTGTCAGGCAAGGCTCCGGGCAGGGTTGGATGGGAAAGGTCAGTCATCGCCACTCTCATGCAGGAAACTCTTGATGCCCGCCGCCAGTTCCTGGGGATATTCCAGCAAAAAGGCGTGGGAACTCTCTTCGACCAGGCCGACTTCAACGTCCGGCAGCAATTCGCTCAGCGCCTTGGCCGCCTCGGCCGGTACCAGTGCATCGCTGCCAGCGAACAGGTGCAGCTGCGGGCCGCCATAGGCCTGCAAGGCTGCACGGGTATCGAGCTTGGCCAGTACTTCAAGGCCAGTGGCAAGGTACAGAGGGTCGGTGTCCGGTACACCCACTCCCAATTGCCGCAACAGCGTGCGTGGCTGCAGGGCGCCGTCGCTGCACAGCGTACGGAAACGCTTGAGGGTTACCGAGGTGTGGCTGCGACATCCATCGAGGAAGGTGCCGAAGGTGTCCACGGCCATGCCATGGGGCCAATCGGCACGGGCCACGAAACTGGGGTTACTGCCCAAGGTCAGCAAGCCGCAGCAATGGTCGCCACGCTTGCGCGCCAGCTCGCTGGCGAGCATCCCGCCCAGCGACCAGCCACCCAGCCAGGTATCGTTGGGCAGCTTGCGGTCAAGGTAGTCGACCCAGGCCTGCACATCGGCATCTGCCAATTCCGGCAGTGGCATAAGCTCGACTTGCAGGCGCGTGTCCTGGGCCCGCAGGCTGGCGGCGAGGGGTTCTAGGGCGGCGGGGCCCAACCCCCAACCTGGAAGAAGGATCAGACGGTTACGCATCGGCTGCCTCCAGCTGTGGATAACACTCGGCCAATGCATTCAACAATAGCTGCACTTGCGCCTCACTGTGCGCCGCGCTCAAGGTTACCCGCAGCCGAGCGCTGCCGGCCGGCACCGTCGGCGGGCGGATGGCGGTCACCAGCAAACCGCGTTCGCGCAACATGCGTGACAGTTCAACAGCCTTGGCACTGTCACCCACCATGATCGGCTGGATCGGTGTCGGGCTGTCCATCAGTCGCAGGCCAATCTGCTCGGCGCCCAGGCGAAACTTGCGGATCAATGCCGCCAGATGCTCGCGGCGCCAGGTATCACGGCGCAGCAACTGCAGGCTCTTGAGTGTGGCGCAAGCCAGCGCCGGGGGCTGGCTGGTGGTGTAGATGTAGGGCCGGGCGAACTGAACCAGTGTCTCGATCAATTCGTCGCTGCCGGCGACGAAGGCACCGGCGGTGCCGCAGCCCTTGCCGAGGGTACCAATCAACACTGGCACATCGTCGATACCCAGGCCGAAGTGCTCGACGATGCCGCCACCTTGAGCCCCCAGAGTACCTAACCCATGGGCGTCATCGACCATCAACCAGGCACCGGCGGCGCGAGTCACGCCAGCCAGTGCCGGCAAGTCGGCAAGGTCACCGTCCATGCTGAACACACCGTCGGTGACTACAAGCGTGTTGCCGGCAGCCTTGCTCAGTCGGCTGGCCAGGCTGGTTGGGTCGTTGTGCAGGTAACGGCTGAAGCGGGCACCACTGAGCAAGCCGCCGTCCAACAGCGAGGCATGGTTCAGGCGGTCCTGCAGCACGGTGTCGCCCTGCCCCACCAGCGCGGTGATGGCGCCGAGGTTGGCCATGTAGCCTGTGGAAAACAGCAGCGCGCGCGGGCGGCCAGTGAGTTCGGCCAACGCCTCTTCGACGGCATGATGCGGCGTGCTGTGGCCGACCACCAGATGCGAAGCACCGCCACCGACACCCCACTGTTGGGCGCCAGCCTGCCAAGCGGCGATCACCTCAGGGTGGTTGGCCAGCCCCAGATAGTCATTGCTGCAGAAGGCCAGCAAGCGTTGCCCATCGACCACCACTTCCGGCCCCTGTGGGCTCTGCAACAATGGCCGCTGCCGATACAGGTCTGCGGCGCGCCGTTCGGCCAGGCGCGCCGCCAGATCGAAGGCCATTTCAGGCTGACGCGGCGTCGTAGAACAGATCGCTGCTGCGTTGCTCGACCAGCGCCTGCTCGATGGCGGCCTGGTGCACTTCGTCGGCGTGCTCTTCGCGCGCCTCGGGTTCGATGCCCAGGCGAGCAAACAGCTGCATGTCCTTGTCAGCCTGCGGGTTGGCGGTAGTCAGCAGCTTCTCGCCGTAGAAAATCGAGTTGGCGCCAGCCATGAACGCCAGTGCCTGCATTTGCTCGTTCATCTGCTCGCGGCCAGCGGACAGGCGCACGTGCGACTTGGGCATGAGGATACGCGCCACTGCGAGCATGCGAATGAAGTCGAACGGATCGACGTCTTGTTCTTCGGCCAGGGGCGTGCCAGCGACCTTCACCAGCATGTTGATCGGCACCGATTCAGGGTGCTCGGGCAGGTTGGCCAGCTGAATCAGCAAGCCTGCGCGGTCGTCCAGCGACTCACCCATGCCCAGGATGCCGCCCGAACAGATCTTCATCCCAGCCTCACGCACGTAAGCCAAGGTCTGCAGGCGTTCGCTGTAAGTACGGGTAGTAATGATGCTGCCGTAGAACTCCGGCGAGGTATCGAGGTTATGGTTGTAATAGTCCAACCCAGCCTGGGCCAGGGCGGCGGTCTGCTCTTGGTCGAGCTTGCCGAGGGTCATGCAGGTTTCCAGGCCCATGGCCTTCACGCCCTTGACCATTTCCAGCACGTAGGGCATGTCCTTGGCCGACGGATGCTTCCACGCAGCGCCCATGCAAAACCGGGTGGAGCCGATGGCTTTGGCGCGAGCGGCCTCTTCCAGCACCTTCTGCACTTCCATCAGCTTCTGTTTTTCAAGCCCCGTGTTGTAGTGGCCGGACTGCGGACAATATTTGCAATCCTCCGGGCAGGCGCCGGTTTTGATCGACAGCAAGGTCGACACCTGCACACGGTTGGGGTCGAAATGCGCGCGGTGCACGGTTTGCGCCTGGAACAGCAGGTCATTGAACGGCTGCTGGAACAACGCCTTGACCTCAGGCAGTGACCAGTCGTGACGTGTTGTTGCAGTTGTGCTGGCGCTCATCGGCGTTTCCTTGTTTAGGCTGTAGCTGGCGCCGAGGCACAAGTGCCTGCCAGCGCATCACGGATAGCTCGCATACTCATGGAAGCCCTATGAACTGTCAACCTTGGCTAAAGTTGCTGGTCAACAAGTGTATAAATATTAACCACCTTTGTTTACTGTGCAGCGAGCCTGCGCAACAGCGCTACCCGCTGTGCGTACCTTGCGAACAGGAGCTTCCCTGGCTGGAGGAGTACTGCCTGCGCTGCGCGCTGCCCTTGCCGATGGCCAACCTGACCTGCGCTCAGTGCAGCCGCAGGCCACCGCCTTTCGACCAGGTGGTGGCCCCCTGGCATTACGGGTTCCCGCTGGACACGCTGATCAGCCGTTTCAAACACAACAGCCAATGGCCACTTGGCCGGTTGATGGCCGAGTTGCTGGCCATGAACCTGGGCTACCGCTTCGATGAGGGGCTACGCAAACCAAGCCTGCTGTTGCCAGTACCCTTGGCTCGGCGCCGGCTGCGCGAACGGGGCTTCAACCAGGCGGGCATGCTGGGGCGCTGGCTGGCCAAGGCACTGGCTATCGAGTGCGATGAGCGGTTGCTGCTGCGCACGCGGGAAACCCCGGCACAACAGCACCTCGATGCCAAGGCCCGGCGTGGCAACCTGCGCCAGGCTTTCGCCCTGGTCAACGGTACGTCGCTTGAAGGTCAGCATGTCGCAGTGGTCGATGACGTACTGACCACCGGGGCCACAGCCCAGGCCATCGCACAGGTGCTGCGCCAGGCCGGTGCGCGCAGGATCGACGTGTATTGCCTGGCACGCACGGCAAAACCGGGGCAAGCTTGAGGGATAAGTCCATGATAGGCGCCCACATGTCCCTGCCCGCACTCCTCACCCAGCACATCGCCCGTCGCCCGCAGCGCATTGCACTGCTTCAGCACATTGCCGAACAAGGCTCGATCACCCGTGCGGCCAAAGCGGCCGGTATCAGCTACAAAGCTGCCTGGGATGCGATCGATGAACTCAACAATCTGGCCAGCCTGCCGCTGGTCGAGCGCAGCACGGGCGGGCGTGGCGGTGGCGGCGCGCGGCTGTCGAGCGAGGGCGAACGGGTGCTACGCCTCTACCAACGTTTGCAAAGCCTGCAAGCCCAGCTGCTCGAAGCCGCCGAGCAGTCTTCGGACCTCGAGCTGCTCGGGCGCCTGATGTTGCGCACCAGTGCGCGCAACCAGTTGCAGGGGCAGGTCAGCGGCCTGCGCCGTGAAGGGCGACATGACCGAGTCACTCTGGCACTGGGCGGTGCCGTGCAAATCGATGCATTGATCACGCAAGACAGCACTGCACGCCTGGACCTGACCCTTGGTTGCGCCGTGGTGGCATTGCTCAAGGCTGGCTGGGTAACGCTGCTGGACGACAACGACGAGCCTGAAGCTGGCAGCAACTGCCTGTCAGCCACTATCGAACAAGTGCTGGCCGACCCTGAAGGCCCCAGCGAAGTGCGCTTGACCCTGGGCAACGGCCAGACCCTATGTGCCTTCGCCGAGGCCGATTGGCTGGCGCAACGACACTTGCTGGCTGGCCAACCGATACGCGTCCAGTTTCATCCCTCCAGTGTGCTGTTGGGCGTGCCGGCCTGAGTTGGGCGAACTGCCGCCCGCCGGTCTGCGATTTTGCAGCAGCTGTGAATGAACGGGGCCTTGACCGTGGCGACGCAACTGCCGAATGCCAGAGCGCTTGATCGGCAAGGTAAAACAACCCCAAGCAGGGCAAAAATGTCAGGCCCCCGCGCATTCATTACACTGTAGCTTCACTGCACCTCGCGTAGCTCCGGAGCTTTCATGTCGCACCCGTTCGATACCCTCACGCCAGACCTGGTCCTTGATGCCGTGGAAAGCCTTGGCTTTCTCAGCGATGCTCGGGTGCTGGCGCTGAACAGCTACGAAAACCGCGTCTATCAAATAGGCATCGAGGATGCGCAACCGCTGATCGCCAAGTTCTACCGCCCAGGCCGCTGGAGCGATGCAGCGATTCTGGAAGAGCACCAGTTCACTGCCGAGCTGGCAGACTGCGAGGTACCGGTAGTCGCGCCGTTGCAACACGGCGGGCAGACCCTGTTCCAGCACAACGGCTTTCGCTTTACCCTGTTCCCGCGCCGGGGTGGCCACGCACCCGAGCCCGGCAACCTTGACCAGCTTTATCGCCTCGGACAGTTGCTTGGCCGCCTGCATGCGGTGGGCGCTGCACGGCCGTTCGAACACCGCGAGGCTTTGGCTGTGGACAACTTCGGCCATGCCTCGCTGAACACCTTGCTCGACGGCGGTTTCGTTCCCAAGGACCTGTTGCCCGCCTTCGAGTCCGTGGCCCGCGACCTGCTCAAACAGGTCGAAGACATCTATGCGCGCACGCCCCATCAGGTCATTCGACTGCACGGTGACCTGCACCCAGGCAACCTGATGCACCGCGACGAGGTGTACCACGTGGTCGACCTTGATGATTGCCGCATGGGCCCGGCCGTGCAGGACCTGTGGATGATGCTCGCCGGTAGCCGCGAGGAACGGCTTGGGCAGTTGGCCGAGCTGATCGATGGCTACAACGAGTTCCACGACTTCGACCCCCGTGAGCTGGCCCTGATCGAACCGTTACGCGCCCTGCGCCAGCTGCACTACAGCGCCTGGCTGGCCAGGCGCTGGGACGACCCCGCATTCCCGCCCAGCTTCCCGTGGTTCGGCCAGCCGCGATACTGGGGCGACCAGATACTCGCGCTGCGCGAGCAACGGGCAGCACTGGATGAATTACCCCTGAAATTGTTCTAGAAAGGCGCCTGCCTCTGTCTACAATACCCATCGCTTCATTCAGCAAGGATTTGAAATGCACGCTGCAAACCCGCGTCGCGGGTACCTTCTGGGCCTGAGTGCCTACATCATCTGGGGCCTGTTCCCCATCTACTTCAAGGCCATTCAGAGCGTCCCAGCTGTCGAGATCATCGTTCACAGGGTGCTCTGGTCGGCCCTATTCGGTTCACTGTTGCTACTGGCGTGGAAACACCCCGGCTGGTGGCGCGAGCTGCGTGAAAACCCCCGCCGGCTGGCGATTCTGGCCCTGAGCGGTACCTTGATCGCCGCCAACTGGCTGACCTACGTGTGGGCAGTGAACAATGGCCGCATGCTTGAAGCCAGCCTTGGCTACTACATCAACCCTTTGATCAATGTGCTGCTGGGCATGCTGCTGCTCGGCGAGCGCCTGCGCCGCCTGCAATGGCTGGCGGTGATGATGGCGGCAGTGGGCGTCGCACAGCAGGTTTGGCAAGTCGGGAGCCTGCCGTGGGTATCGCTGGCATTGGCACTGACCTTTGGCTTTTACGGCCTGATTCGCAAGCAGGCACCGGTAGCAGCGCTGCCTGGCCTGGTGGTGGAAACCTGGATGCTGGTGCCGTTGGCGCTGGGCTGGTTGCTGTTGCACCCCACGGCGATGAGCGCGCAGGCCACGTTCTACAGCAGTAGCGAGGCCTTATGGCTGATGGCAGCAGGGCCGGTGACCCTGGTGCCGCTGGTCTGCTTCAACGCCGCTGCTCGCCACCTACCCTACACCACACTGGGCTTTTTGCAGTACCTGGCGCCAACCTTGGTACTGCTGCAGGCCGTGCTGCTGTTCGATGAACATTTGTCGCCTAGCACCCTGGTGGCGTTCATCTTCATTTGGGCGGGCTTGGTGATCTACAGCGTCGACGCTTGGATAAATCTACGCAAACGCGCCTGATCAAAAAACGATCTAATCGTTGCAGGCCCCGTAATGCCTGGCCTGCAACAATATCTCCAGAGGTTATCCACACCCTCGTCCCCGCGCTTTGTGCACAACCGCCTGATGCTTGTACGTTTTTTGCTCAATCCTCTAGAGCCTGCGGGAAACCTGGGCTCGCGGGCTGAGCCCCCAGGTTACCCACAGGGCCTTCCCCGTGAAACCGGGATAACTCCACCACTGGGCTTGTGCATATCCGTTCAGTCCTGCGGCCGCAGGGTCAACTCCACCATCAGGTCGTCCGCCAGGCTTTCCAGCTTCTGCTGCAGATCATCCAGCGACAGCGCCAAAGGCAGTGCCAACAGCGCATCGGCATGGAACAGCGGCTCGCTGCTCATCGGTGCCGGGCGCACCTCGGTGGTGAATCGCTCAAGGTTCACCCCCTGCTCGGCCAGCAACCGGGTGATATCGCGCACGATGCCGGGGCGGTCATTACCTACCAGCTCCATGGCGATTGGCTTCCAGGTGCATGAAGGCTCCACGCCGCTTTCAGCGATCAGCACACGAATTTCGTACTGCCCCAGGGCCTGCAGCGCCGCCACCAGCTCATCGTAGATTTCCGCCGGCACCGCCACCCGCAAAATCCCGGCGAACTGGCCGGCCATCCGCAACATACGGCTTTCGAGCCAGTTGCCGTTATGCTCGGCGATGCATTGGGCAACGCGCTCCACCTGCCCGGCCTTGTCCGGGGCAATTACGGTCAACACAAGATGATCCACAAGCCCTACCTCAGCGTCGGGCCGCGCAAGGCGGCGAATATGGGGATCGGACAAGTATAGGCAAGGCGCGGCAACCTGCCGCAGGGCGTTCAACACAAGCAATCGTGTACTGTTTCAAGATTTATCTGGAACAATCTACCTGTTTTTTGCGAACATACGCTCTCCCAGCGTGACCCTACGCGACCAGCTGGTCGCAGAACGGCGCTTTTAGTCTGATTTTGCCTCGCCTACTGCTTCATGTAGTATCCCGTGGCGCGGACTACAAAACGTCGTTTGGATGTCTGCCAAGGCGCCTGTGAAAATACGCACACTGTCTGCCAGCCCGTCTGGCAGGCCGCACCCAGCCGCTCTCGCCACTGGATGAGGGCATGCACTGGACCGTGTTTAGAGAAGCGCTACAGGCTTAATACAGAAGAGCGAAATAGCTGAGCAGAGTGAGGCAAGCAATGACTGGATACGTTCAAGTCGGTGGCCTTCAGGTCGCCAAGGTCCTGTATGACTTCGTCAACAACGAAGCCATCCCAGGGACCGGCATCGTCGCCGAGCAGTTCTGGGCCGGTGCTGAGAAGATCATCAATGACCTCGCTCCAAAGAACAAAGCCCTGCTCGCCAAGCGCGACGAGCTGCAAGCCAAGATCGACGCCTGGCACCAGGCACGCAAAGGCCAGGCACACGACGCCGTAGCCTACAAAGCATTCCTCCAGGAAATCGGCTACCTGCTGCCACAAGCCGACGATTTCCAGGCCACCACCCAGAATGTGGACGAAGAAATCGCCCACATGGCCGGCCCACAGCTGGTCGTGCCGGTGATGAACGCCCGCTTCGCATTGAACGCCGCCAACGCCCGTTGGGGGTCGCTGTATGACGCGCTGTACGGCACCGATGCCATCAGCGATGAAGGCGGCGCCGAAAAAGGCCAGGGCTACAACAAGCTGCGTGGCGATAAAGTCATCGCCTTCGCCCGCGCCTTCCTCGACGAAGCCGCGCCCCTCGCTGCAGGCTCCCATGTCGACTCCACCGGCTACCGCATCGAAGACGGCAAGCTTGTGGTCACCCTCAAGGGTGGCAGCAACAGTGGCTTGCGCGATGATGCGCAACTGATCGGTTTCCATGGCGACGCCAAGGCGCCTACCGCCGTGCTGCTCAAGCACAACGGCCTGCACTTCGAAATCCAGGTCGATGCCAACACCCCAGTCGGCAGTACCGATGCCGCCGGCGTCAAAGACATCCTGATGGAGTCGGCGCTGACCACCATCATGGACTGCGAAGACTCCGTCGCTGCCGTCGATGCCGATGACAAGGTCATCGTCTACCGCAACTGGCTGGGCCTGATGAAAGGCGACCTGGCCGAAAGCGTGAGCAAAGGTGGCAAGACCTTCACCCGCACCATGAACCCGGATCGCGAATACGCCGCCCCCAATGGCGGCAGCGTTACCCTGCACGGCCGTTCACTGCTGTTTGTGCGCAACGTCGGCCACCTGATGACCAACCCGGCGATTCTCGACGGCCAGGGCAACGAAATCCCCGAGGGTATCCAGGACGGCCTGTTCACCAACCTGATCGCCCTGCACAACCTCAACGGCAACACCAGCCGCAAGAACACCCGCACTGGCAGCGTCTACATCGTCAAACCGAAAATGCACGGCCCTGAAGAAGTCGCCTTCGCCGCAGAAATCTTCAGCCGTGTCGAAGACCTGCTGGGCATGCCGCGCAACACCGTCAAAGTCGGCATCATGGACGAGGAGCGCCGTACCACGGTCAACCTCAAATCCTGCATCAAGGCAGCCGCCGAGCGCGTGGTGTTCATCAACACCGGCTTCCTCGACCGCACCGGCGACGAAATCCACACCTCAATGGAAGCCGGCGCCGTGGTACGCAAAGGCGCCATGAAGAACGAGAAGTGGATTGGCGCCTACGAGAACAACAACGTCGACGTTGGCCTGGCCACTGGGTTACAAGGCCGTGCGCAAATCGGCAAAGGCATGTGGGCCATGCCCGACCTGATGGCCGCCATGCTCGAGCAGAAGATCGCTCACCCGCTCGCTGGGGCCAATACCGCCTGGGTACCTTCGCCAACCGCAGCCACCCTGCACGCCTTGCACTACCACAAGGTCGATGTGCAGGCGCGTCAACGGGAGCTGGCTTCGCGCAGCCCGGCGTCGGTGGATGACATCCTGACCATCCCGCTGGCAGCCGATACCAATTGGTCGGCCGAAGAAATCCGCAACGAGCTGGACAACAACGCCCAGGGCATCCTTGGCTATGTCGTGCGCTGGATCGATCAGGGCGTGGGTTGCTCGAAGGTGCCGGACATCAACGATGTCGGCCTGATGGAAGACCGCGCCACGCTGCGTATTTCGGCCCAGTTGCTGGCCAACTGGCTGCGCCATGGCGTGGTAACCCAGGAGCAAGTGCTGGAAAGCCTCAAGCGCATGGCTGCGGTGGTCGACAAGCAGAACGCCGGCGACGCCCTGTACCGTCCGATGGCGCCGAACTTCGACGACAACGTCGCGTTCCAAGCCGCTGTCGAGCTGGTAATCGAGGGTGCCAAGCAGCCTAACGGTTACACCGAGCCGGTGCTGCACCGTCGTCGCCGCGAGTTCAAAGCACGTAACGGGCTGTAAGCGGGTTGGTTAGAAGGGCCGCAATGCGGCCCTTTTTGCTGCGTCACTCAAGCTTGAGTTCTTTCTTCACCAACCCCAGCAATTTCCCCAAATCCACTGGTTTCAACAAAAAGTCCACTACACCCAGGTGCATCACGTCGACCGCCTCTTTTACATCGGTGTCGCCCGACACCACGATGATCGACAGCGCCGCCCGCTCCGACTCACGTACCTGGCGGATTAACTCCAGCCCATCACTGGGTTGCATGCGCAGGTCAGTGATCATCAGCGCGATACGCGGCTCGTAATGCAGCTTGAGCATCGCTTCCTGGGCGCCGTCAGCCGTCATGCACTCGATGCCCCGGCTTTTGAGGTACAACTTCAGCGCTTCGCTGTTGACCGCGTTGTCATCGACGATAAGCACCACCGGACTGGCCGCTACCGGCGCACTCACCACGGCCAATGCCTCTCGTTCGGCGTCGCTCAGGATGTCGTCATGCTCAACCATGGTCGTCTCGTCAAAAAAATCCCGCTCAATCGTTAGGACCGCAAAAACCGCGTAACTAGGCTCGCCTTTCGTCGGCGTTTTGACACACACTGCTCACTAGACTTACGTCCAATGGGCACCGCAACGCTGCGAGCCGACCATGGGGGCCAAGAACAACAAGGTCGGCACCTATATATAGATATATATAGTCCGGCGCAGCGATACGGTCAGCGTCATGAGTAAAAAGGATGCCTACAGCCAGGCGGGTAGAACGGCAGTACTGCAGAATATCCAAGGCACCTTGCAGTTCCTGCAGCGTTTCCCACCCTTCAATCAGATGGAGCAGAGCCACCTGGCGTTTCTGGTGGAACAATGCCAGCTGCGCTTCTATGCCAGCGGCGAAAGCATCATCAAACCGGCCGACGGCCCCGTCGAGCATTTCTATATCGTCAAACAAGGGCGTGTGGTTGGCGAGCGCCAGCACCTGGTCAAGCCCGGAGTGGAAACCACCTTCGAAATTACCAGCGGCGAATGTTTCCCCCTGGCGGCGCTACTGGGCGAGCGAGCGACGCGTACCGAACACCTGGCAGGTGAAGACACCTTTTGCCTGCAACTGAACAAGGCTGCGTTCATTCGCGTGTTCTCGATGTCGGAGGTGTTTCGCGATTTTGCCCTGCGCGGCGTCAGCAGCCTGCTCGATCAGGTCAACCAGCAAGTGCGCCAGCGCGCCGTGCAAACACTCGGCACCCAGTACTCGCTCAATACCCCCCTTGGCGAACTGGCCATGCGTCACCCAGTGGTGTGCACCCCTGGTACGCCGCTGAGCGAGGCCGTGCGGCTGATGCATGAACAGCAGGTGGGCAGCATCGTGGTGGTCGACCAAGCGCGTTATCCCGTGGGCATTTTCACCCTGCGTGACCTGCGCCAGGTGGTAGCCGCCGCCGATGCCGAGCTGGGCGTACCGATCGAGCGGCACATGACGGCCAAGCCGTTTTTCCTGAGCCCCAAGGCCAGCGCCTTCGATGGCGCCATGGCAATGACCGAACGGCACATCGCGCACGTCTGCCTGGTCGAGAACGGCCGCCTGTGCGGGGTGGTGTCGGAGCGCGACTTGTTCTCCCTGCAGCGGGTCGACCTGGTGCATCTGGCGCGTACCATCCGCCATGCGCCGCGCCTTGATGCGCTGATACAGCTGCGCGGCGATATAGGCCAACTGGTCGAGCGCATGCTCGCCCACGGCGCCTCATCCACCCAGATCACCCAGATCATCACCCTGCTCAACGACCACACGGTGTGCCGGGTGATCGAGCTGGCCATTGCCGAGCGCGGCGACCCCGGTGTGCCGTTCAGCTGGCTGTGCTTCGGCAGCGAAGGGCGCCGCGAGCAGACCCTGCACACTGACCAGGACAACGGCATTCTCTTCGAAGCTACTGACGACAATGAAGCCGACACCCTTCGCGCACGCCTGTTGCCTTTGGCGCAGTACATCAACCAGTGCCTGGCCCAGTGCGGCTTCACCCTGTGCAAGGGCAACGTCATGGCCGGCAACGCAGAGCTGTGCCTGTCGCGCATGCAGTGGGCACGGCGCTTCGCTGGCTTCGTGCGCGAGGCCAGCCCGCAAAACCTGCTGGAATCGAGCATCTACTTCGACCTGCGCGTGGTCTGGGGCGATGAGCAAGGCGCTGAACAACTGCGCCGGCAACTACTGGATCAGGTGGCAGAGAACCGTATATTCCAGCGCATGCTGGCCGATAACGCGCTGCGCCAGCGCCCCCCGGTGGGCCGCCTTCGCGAGTTCGTACTGACCCGTCAGGGCAACGACAAAGCCGCCACCCTGGACCTCAAGGTGCAAGGCCTGACACCGTTCGTCGATGGCGCTCGCCTGCTAGCCCTGGCCAATGGCATTGGCACCTGCAATACAGTGGAGCGTCTTCGCCAGTTGGTTGCCAGCGGTGTGATCGACGCCCTCGACGGCGCCGCTTACGAAGAGGCCTACCATTTCATTCAACAAACTCGCATGCAGCAACACCAACGCCAGAGCCGCGACAACCTGCCCTACTCCAACCGCCTCGATCCAGACAGCCTCAACCACCTGGACCGGCGCATCCTGCGCGAATCCCTGCGCCAGGCCCAACGCCTGCAGAGCAGCCTGGCCTTGCGGTATCAGTTATGAGCCTGTTCACCTGGTTGCGCCCCGCCGCGCCCATGCTCGATGAGGCCCTGCGCCAGCGCCTGGCACGGCTGCCCAAAGCCAAGCCACTGGGGGTCTGCACGCTGCGCGAGCAACGTTGGGTGGTGCTCGACCTTGAGACCAGCGGCCTGAACACCAATCGTGACCAGGTGCTGTCGATCGGCGCCGTGGCCATCGACGACGGGGCCATCGATTTTGCCCAGCAGTTCGAGCGCACCCTGCACCGCCCTGAGCAGAAAACCAACGCCAGCGTGCTGATCCACGGCTTGGGGCCAAGTGCCCTGGCCGCTGGTTGCGACCCTGCCGAAGCCTTGCTCGATCTGCTGGAGTTCATCGGCGACAGCCCAGTGCTGGCATTCCATGCGCCATTCGATCAGCGCATGCTGGCGCGTGCGCTACGGGAAAGCCTGGGCTATCGCTTGCAATTGCCGTTTCTCGACGTAGCGGAACTGGCACCGATGCTCAACCCCGATACCGTTATGCGCGAGGCAGGGCTGGACGACTGGGTGTCGCGCTTTGGCCTGCAGGTGGACGAGCGCCACCATGCCAGCGCCGACGCGCAGGTCACAGCGGAGCTTGCGCTGATCCTTCTCAGCCAGGCCCGTCGCCAGCAGCTCGACAGCCCCGTGCAGCTGGAACAGCGGCTTGCTGGCTGGAGGCGTCGCAAAGCCAACATTCATGGCATGTGAAGGGCCATAGCTCTGTGTCGGCCTGTGCGCGGTCAAACCCTGCCCACAAGCATGCATCAACCTCCAGTCCTGCGCTGTCTACTTGGCAGTGGGTTCGCCCGCCAATGGCCCAGCACAGACGGACCTGTAAACCAATGATGGCAATCCGATAAGCGTCCATTGCACCCCACCCATCGCCTCTGCAACAATCGCGAATAATTATCGTTAGTTAATGCATTCGTTCCGGGGGACGCTGCATGCCACCTGCCCACAGCCCACACACCGAGCTGATTGGATCGCTGTATCGCGATCACCGCGGCTGGCTGCTTGCATGGCTGCAGCGCAACCTGGCTTGCCGTCAACGGGCCGAAGACCTGAGCCAGGATACGTTCGTGCGCCTGCTCGGTCGCGAACAACTGCAAACCCCGCGCGAGCCGAGGGCGTTTCTCGCCGCTGTGGCCAAGGGCCTGATGTTCGACCATTTCCGCCGCGCAGCGCTGGAGCAGGCTTACCTGTCGGAGCTTGCGCAGTTACCCGAGGCCGAACAGCCGTCCCCGGAACTGCAGCATCTGATTCTCGAAGACCTCAAAGCCATCGACCGTCTGCTTGGCAAGCTGTCGAGCAAAGCTCGCGCGGCATTCTTGCACAATCGCCTGGATGGCATGGCCCATGCCGAAATTGCCGAGCGCCTGGGTGTGTCGGTATCGCGCGTGCGCCAGTACATCGCCCAAGGTATGCGCCAGTGCTATGTGGCCCTGTATGGGGAGCCCACGTGAACAACGCACCGGTTTCATCCCAAGTACTGGAAGCCGCCATCGCCTGGAAAATGCGCCTGGACAACGCCAGTGGCACACAAGACCTGCCCTGCGCGTTCATCCGCTGGCATGCCGCAAGCGAGGAGCACGCCCGCGCCTGGCGGCAACTGGGCGCCATGGACCAGCGCGTCAGCGCAGCCGCAGGCCCGGCGCGTCAGGCGCTGATACAGTCACGTGCCGGGCTGCGTCGGCGCATCGGCACGGTCGGCAGTGGGCTGGCCGGGATGGTTCTGCTCGGCGCGTTACTGGCATGGGTCGGCATCCCGTCATTGGCGCCCAGTTACTGGCTGGCCGACCAGCGTACCGCCACAGGCGAGGTACGTACCTTGCGCCTGGCGGACGGTACGCTGCTGAGCCTGAACAGTCACAGCGCGGTCGATATCGACTACCACGGCGAGCAACGCCTGATCGTGTTGCATCAAGGCGAAATTTCGGTCGAAACCGGCCATGGCGACCCGCGCCCGCTGTTGGTGCGTACTGAGCATGGTCGCCTGCGGCCACTGGGCACACGCTTCCTGGTGCGCCGTGAAGCCGCTGGCACGCGCCTGGAGGTACTGCAGGCATCGGTGGCTGCCATGGCGCGCAATAGCGGCGATGAACAGGTGCTCAACGCTGGCCAGCAAGTACTGATGGGCAAGGATGGCTTGGGCCGCGTAAGCCCAGTGCCCGCGGGGGCCGATGCCTGGACCCGTGGCATGCTGGTGGTGGATAACGTACGGCTGGCCGAGCTGGTCGAACAGCTTGGCCGTTATCGCAGCGGCCACCTGGGGGTGGCCGAAGAAGTGGCAGACCTGCGCGTGACCGGCAGTTTCCCGCTGGCCGATACCGACCTGGCGCTGGCCTCCCTGCTGCCGGCGCTGCCGGTGAGGATCGAGCGGCACACGCCTTGGTGGGTGAAGATCGTGCCCAAGTGAACAAGCGAACCGGTAAGGGTTAGTTCGCGTCAACCCGCCGCCCCGCAGAGCATCGCAGTATGGGGTGAATGCCCTGCCTGCCAGTGTCAACCTCATCGCGGGTGAACCCGCTCCGAGCAAAGGCTCTTGAGATCAACTTCAACCTGAGCAAGCAGGAATAGCCGCAAAAGGGCCGCGTAGAAAACGTAGATTCAAATAATTCTCACTATTTTTCCGATTGCCCCTATCACTTCTGGAGTTTCGCTCGGCAAGGATGCAGTTAGCTCTTATCCGTCGAGGAACCGTTGCATGTCCCGTGCCGTTGATCGCATCCTGCGTCCCAGCCTGATAGCCCTGGCCATCGCCCTGGCTGCACCCTTGTCCAGTACCGCCTTGTTCGCCGCCGAGCAGTCCGGCCCCCGCGCCTACAACCTGCCCGCCGCACCGTTGGCCAGCACCTTGAACCAGATCGCCAGCCAGTCGGGCATCGCCCTGGCCATCGACCCTGCATTGGTCAGCGGCCGAACATCGGCCCCGGTCAAGGGCCAGTACGATGCCCTTGGCGCCTTGCAGGCAGCCCTGCTTGGCACCGGTTTGCAGCTGCAGCAAAGCAGCGTGGGCAGCTACAGCCTGATCGCTGCACCAGACGGCACCCTGGCTCTACCAGAAACCACGGTGAACGCCGCCAGCACATTCGAAAGCGCTTGGGGCCCGGTCGAGGGTTACCTGGCCAAACGCACCGCAGCCGGCACCAAGACCGATACTGCATTGGTGGAAGTACCACGCTCGATCTCGGTGGCCACCCGCCAACAGATGAACGACCGCGGCGTGCACAGCCTGGATGATGCCGTGCGCTACATGCCTGGGATCGTCTCGGCCAGTTTCGGCAGTGATACCCGCTATGACTGGATGCGCGTGCGCGGCTTCGAGCCAACCCAGTTCCTCGACGGCCTGCCGCTGCCACGTGGTGTGTATGCCAACCCGAAGGCTGAAACCTGGAACCTCGACCGCCTGGCCCTGCTGCGTGGCCCGGCTTCCTCGCTGTATGGCCAAACCCCGCCCGGCGGCCTGCTGGACATGGTCAGCCGCCGCCCACAAGCCCAAAGCGCCCACGAAATCGAAGTGCAGTATGGCAGCGACAACCACCGTCAGATCAACTTCGCCAGCACCGGCAAGGTCGATGAGGAAGGACGCTTGCTGTATGGCGTAAGCGGCGTGGTGCGCGATGGCGGCACGCAGATCGACCATGTCGACGACAAACGCTACAACATCGCCCCGAGCCTGACCTGGAATATCGACGAAGACACTTCACTGACACTGCTGAGCCAGTTCACCCGTGACGATACCGGGGCCACCACTCAATTCCGACCGATCCAGGGCACCAAGATCGACATGCCATTCGGTAAGATCTCCCATCACAAGAACCTGGGCGACCCGGACTACGAGTTCTACGACCGCACCTACTACGCACTGGGTTATGCCTTCGAGCATCGCATCAATGATGTCTGGCAGTTCCGTCAGAACCTGCGCTACACCAAGACGGACACAGCATTTCAGACCATCACTCCTGGCAGCTATTACCAGCCCACAGGTCCGGTGAAAGACGATGGCACCGTCAGCCGCATGTCTACCAACACCGATGAAGACATTAGCCAGTTCGCATTGGACAACAACTTCCAAGCCGACTTCGCCACCGGGGATGTGACCCACACCCTGCTGCTTGGCCTCGACCACCAGCGCGTCAACACCAACTACCTGTCGATCTTCGGTTTCAATGTGCCGGACAGCAACGTGATCAACCCAGTTTACGGGGTACCCATCACCCGTCCGGATCGCTCCACGGCGTTCTACGATTACGACCAGAAAACTCGCCAGACCGGCGTGTACGTGCAGGACCAGATGGCCCTGAACAACTGGCGCCTGACACTGGGTGGACGCGAGGATTGGGTGCACACCGGCACCAAGTTCTTCAATCAGGGCAATGCCACCAGTACCGAAAGAGACAAGAAGTTCAGCGCTAACGCGGCCATCAGCTACGTGTTCGACTCGGGCTTGGTCCCCTATCTGTCCTATGCAGAGTCGTTCCAGCCAGCCAGCAACGCCGCCGTGTCTGCCACCGAATCGTTCAAGCCAACCGAGGGCAAGCAATGGGAGCTTGGCGTGAAGTACCAACCGCCTGGCACCAATACCCTGCTGTCGGCAGCCGTGTACGACCTGACACAGAAGAATGTCTCGGTCACCAACAACCAGGGCGGTGTGACGATCACCAGCCAGACCGGCGAGGTCAAGGTTCATGGCCTGGAACTGGAAGCAGTATCCGACGTCAGCGAAAACCTCAAACTGACCGCCGCCTACACCCTGGCCAAATCAGAAGTGCAGGATGGTCTGTACAAAGGCAACCGCCTGCAATTGATGCCCAACCAGCAAGCCTCGTTGTGGGCCGACTACACCTGGCACAGCGGCGTACTGGACGGCTTCGGCATTGGCGGTGGTGCACGCTACACCGGTAATACCTATGGAGACCAGGCCAATACCTACCTGGGCAAGGCCAATGCCTACACGGTGTTCGATGCCTCGGTACATTACGACCTGGGGCGCCTTAGCAACAGCTTCAAAGGCGCGTCGGTGGCGGTCAATGCGACCAACCTGTTCAACAAGGACTACCTCTCGACCTGTGACTCTTACTATTGCTACTACGGCGATGAGCGCAGCGTCGTCGCCAGCGCTTCCTACAAGTTCTGAGTGAAGGGGGCCGCTCGCCGGCCCCGGTTCCAACAGACATGATTCGGTACCGTGATGAAAAGCCCCACCATCCGCCGCTGGTCGATGATCCATACCTGGAGCAGCCTGGTCTGTACCCTGTTCCTGCTGTTGCTGGCGCTGACCGGCCTACCCCTGATCTTCCACCACGAACTCGAACACCTGCTCGGTGACGCTGCCCAACTCCGCCAGATGCCGGCAGGCACTGCGCACCTTGACCTGCAACAGCTGGTCATCGAAGCCCAGAAATACCGGCCAGGCGAAGTCGTTCAGTACCTAGGCTTCGACGAAGACGAGCCAAACGGCGTGCTCACGATCACCGCCGCCACGGCCGGCACCGAACCCAATTCGTCGCATACCTTCATGCTCGACGCCCGCACCGGCGAACCGGTAGCGATGCCCGCCGCAAACGGCGGCTTCATGATGCTCATGCTGCGCCTGCACGTAGACATGTTCGCAGGGCTGCCAGGCAAACTGCTGCTGGCCTTCATGGGAGTGCTGTTCATCGTCGCGATCGTGTCGGGCACGGTGCTCTATGCGCCGTTCATGCGCCGCTTGGATTTCGCCACCGTGCGTCACGACAAGTCCCGCCGCCTGCGCTGGCTTGACCTGCACAACCTGATCGGCGTAGTCACCCTGGCCTGGGCATTGACCGTGGGCGTGACCGGCGTGATCAGTGCGCTGTCCGACCTGGTCATCGCCGCCTGGCGCAATGACAGCCTGGCTGCGATGGTTGCGCCCTACCAGGATGCCCCACCACTGACCGAGCGCGCCCCGGCCACAGCGCTGCTGAGCATCGCCGAGCGAGCGGCACCAGGTATGCGTGCGGATTTCATCGCCTTCCCCGGCACCCGTTTTTCCAGCGAGCATCATTACGCCGTATTCATGAAAGGCGCCACGCACCTGACCTCGCACCTGCTGACGCCGGTGCTGATCGATGCCCGCACGCTGCAAGTCACCGCCGTCGGGGAGCGCCCTTGGTACATGGATGCCATGGGCCTGTCGCAGCCTTTGCACTTCGGTGACTATGGCGGGCGGCCCATGCAGATACTCTGGGCCGTGCTCGATGGGTTGACCATCATCGTGCTCGGCAGTGGCCTGTACCTATGGTTGGGCAAGCATCGTCGCACCAGGGAGGCCAAGGCATGAGCCACCGCTCGCGCTCCACCGCCAGGATCTTTCTCTGGCCCGCCGCCATCGCCCTGTTGTGTGCGCTTGGCCTGTTCGCCGCGCTGTTGGGTGACGGCGCCTGGGACATGCTCGCCTGGCTGGGCCTTGGCCTGCCGGCAGCCTTGAGCCTGCGCGCCATGATTCGCTGAGGTAGCGGATTACCCCATGGCCTGCGCAGGCCCAGGGCAGCATGCCCGCTTCCAGACACCCGGAGCGGACCATGCTACCCCTGCAACGTATCGAATTTCTTCACAGCCAGGTGCTGGCGCTACTGGCGACGATGCCCGTGGCCAGCGTGCCACTGCCTTCGCGCCAGCAGTTGCATGGCGAATTGGCCGCCTTCTGGGCGGCCACCGACGGCCAGGGCCGTTCACGCAGCACGCGCCTGGCCGACATTCGCCGGGCGATGATGCACGCCGAAGCGGACCTGCGCGTGGCCGATCAGACCCTGAGCGTAGAACTGGCCAGCACCCTTAGTGTGTTCCTTGACCTGCCTTACGCGTGGCAGCGCCACCACCAACCCTTGGCGGGGCGTGCGCAAGCCTATCGGCCGGTACTCGCCCGCTCCCGCCCAGCATGGCGGGCCGCGTTACCCGGCCTGTTCGTGATCGCCACCGGTCAGCCCGAAGGGCAAGACCTTCAAGCCCAGCAGGCAACCGGCCCGGTGTTGCTCTGGGGCCTGGCCCAAGGCCTGGAGAGCTATCCATCGCTGCAGGCCCTGCACCAGGAGTTGTGCGAGCGCCTGGATGACCCGCTTCAGGGCGGCCCATTGCTGCAACTGCTGGTCGAGCCAAGCCAGATCGAAAACGCCCGCCAAGCCGATCGCTTGCGCTATGAGTGGTACGCCGACGACCCGCTGCAGGCACAGGTCGAACAATTGCTCGCCAGCCAGCGTCTGCGCCTGAACCAGGCCTGGCCGGCGCTGCAGGATGCCAGCCCGCAACAAGCTGCGCAGACGCTGAGCGAGGCTTTGGCACTGCAAACCCAGGCCGGGAGCAAGGCTCTGCTCGATACCCGCTACGCGGCGCTGCTGGAAAAGAACCTGCCCAACTGGCTCAGCTCAGCAACCCCTCAGGCGCTCGCGCACATCATGCAAGGTATGCAGGAATTGGTGGCCATCGGTGAGCAAGTCGCCGCGCCCGGCATCCTGACCCTCAGGCAGTTTCAGCACCACGATACCTTGCGGCACTGGGCCAGCCAGCGGGTGCAGGAGCGTCTGCGCAACGACCTGGGCCTGCTCGCGCAGCCTTCGAGCATTTACGTGCATGTCACGCATACCCGCCAGACCGGGCCTTGGCTGAACCCCTTACAGCCCTCCGCCCATGTGACCTGGCGAGGTTTCGAACGGGTGGGAGGGGAGTTGATCGAGGCCTACCGCACAAGTTACACCCTGGATGAACTCGCGGTACGCAACGTGGCATGGTTCGACTTCGACTATTGGCTCACTGCACGGGTGACCACGACCGGGAGCACGCCTCTGCCGGCCGAACTCAATCCGGGCTATATCAAAGCGTTGGTTCGGCAGCTGAACGTGGGGGACGGTTACGCCAGCTACCTACGTACGCAGTTGCTCGATACACCGCTGGGGCGCTGGCGCCTGCTGGCTCACAGCAAGGTCAACCGCGCACGCATGCGCGCCGAGGTAGCCAAAGCACGCTACGCCGGGCACCTGAGCAGCGACTGGTCGGAACGCCATTACCGCTGGGTGCAACAGGTGCTGGCGCAGCCGCACAATGCGCTGCGGCCCAAGGTGGATGGGCACAAGGTGGTGGCCCGGCAGGTGCTGATCGAAGGCCATACCGCCCAGGGCTTGTTGCTGCTTGCCAGCGAATCGGCCAACGACTCAAGCTTCGTGCTTTATACCCCGAGCGCACCCGACCGCCGCGCCTGGCGGTCATTCGCCAGCCCACGCGCCCTGCTGCGGATGCTACGAAGCAAGCCGCGGCTGCGTGACTATATGGCCCAACGCCTGCCGCTACTGCCCGCCGCACAGGTCCAAACACTGCTGGTCAAAGGGCGACTGGGCAAAGCGTTGAGCACTCCTGCCATCGAAGACGACCTGTTCCATGCCTGCTACATGGCCGAGGTACGTGCTGCACTGGCCACCGCCGATGCCCACAGCCACAGCACCGGCGAAGTTGATATCGAGCAAGCGCTGAAATTGGGCTGGACCATGCTTGACCTGATCAGCATGTTCCTGCCATCCAAGGTCATGATTCCGCTGGCACTGGGGCGCATGGCGCTGGAAATCTGGAATGGCGTACAGGCCTACCACGAGGATGACTTGAACGCCGTACTCAGCCAAGCCTACAACGCCCTTAGCCACCTCAACGATGCCGGTACTAGCCTGGCCAGCACCGGGTTGATGCGTCGGGTATTGCGGGGCATGCCCAAGCAGCCGCCGTTGCCACTACCGCTGCGTTTCAGCGTAACCCCTGCAACGACCAATCTTCGCTACCACATCGAAGGTTTGTACGGCGAACAGGTGTACGAGAAAGAGTCGGCCATCGAAGGGTTGTCCGAATATTTCATACAGGATGCCCAAGGGCGTTATTACAGAGTTACTTTCGACGGCCGGCGCTGGGGCGCGATCGACCCTGCCAGGCCGGACGCCTACCTGACACAGCCTGTCAAGCGCCTGGCTAATGGTGACTGGGTGATCGACTCACCGCTGCTGTGGTACGACGGCCTGCCGGACCTGACGCGGCTGCTGGGCGATTGCCGCCTGCAGCAGCCCTTGAACGGTGTTGCTACCGGGGAGGCCAACGGTTTATTCAGCACCCAAGAGCAGCTGTATCTGCAGACCACCGCCGGTCAGCTGCCGCTACGCCGCCACCTGCTGCCCAACCTGTATCACCTGCCTATACCGGGCGCCGAAAACGCCGGGGTCACCCCTTGGGCCGTGCTGCGCTGGCAGGACAGCCAGTGGCGCATTCGGGTACGCCAAGCCGGGCGCAGCAGTGACTGGCTTGCCCTGCCCGAGGCTTACTCGGCCAGTTTGGGCAGCAGCCGCTCAAGCCGCTGATGCAAGGCACTGCCACTGGGCCAGTTGCGCAATAGCCTTGCTCGGTCACGGGCAAAGGCCGAGGCGAAGCTGAGCTGGGTGGCGTGCTGGCACATGGCGTCCAGGTCGATCAACGACCATTGGCCCTTGTCCCAGAACAGGTTGTGCCCCTTGAAATCACCATGGCTGATGCGTTCACGAATCAGCTGGTGCATCAGCCGAACCAGAGCATCGACCTGATCATCGGGCGCATCGCCGTTATCCACATAGGGCGCAAAGCATGCCGTCAGGTCGGGCCCGTCGACGTACTCGGTAACCAGATAGGCACGGCTGCGCAGGCCCAGCACACGTTGCTCCAGTACCGCCAACGGGCGGGGCGTAGCGATGTCGAGAAATGCCAGGCGATTGCCTTCGATCCACGAGTGCCAGGCCCGGCTCGGGCGCCAGAAACGCTTGAACCAATGGGCGGTGTTCTTGATGTTGTAGCGCTTTAGCACCAGCTTGCGGCCGTTGATCTCGATACGGGCGACGCTGGCTGCACCACCGGTTTTGTACAAATGGCCCTGGTCGATGAGCTCATCGGCCTGCGCCAATACCGGCAGCATGGCATCCACTTCTTCGCGGCGGATCGCCTGCAGGCCCGAAAGGCTGCGTTGCACACTGAACAGGCTGCACTCGCGACCGGCTTTCTCTAGGTAGTCCTTCTGTCGCCAGTTGCGCACCTTGTCCACCTGCTTCTGCAACGCTTCCAACGGCAGGGCATGCTCGGCGTTGGTTAGCAGGTAATGCACCAGCAGCTCCTCGAGGAACGGCTCCAGGCGCTTGGGTAACTGCGCGAAAAACACCCCGAGGTTTTCCAGAACGCGAGGGCGTGAAAGCTGCTGGCCTGGCGTTTCGGCCTTGATCCCGGCGCCGTCGATCAAATAAAGCTTGCCGCCGTGGCGCAGCAGGTTATCCAGGTGCAGGTCTTCCTGCCACAGGCCTTTGGCATGCATCTGTGCCACAGCGCCAAGCGCTTCGCCCAGCACCGCCTGCTGCTCGTCAGCCAGCACTGGCAAGTGCTGCACCGCGGCCCAGGCATCGGCCAGGCTTTCAGCGTCGTCCAGGAATTCGAACAGCAACCAGCCACCTTCACCCTCGGTAAGGCCATCGGCCAGCAGACGCGGCGTGGTCAAGCCCTGTTTGGCCAACAGTTTCACGCCATCGAGTTCGCGCTGAAAATGCCGCGCAGCGTTGCTACCAACCAGCAGCTTGGCCAGCACCGGAATGCCGCGCCACACGCCTGCGCCCACGTAACGCTGCCCAGGCAGCACGCGCAGCAGGCTCAGTAATTGCAGGTCAGCCGTGCCGGCGGCATCGGCCAGGGTAATGTTCAGGGGCAGCGACGGGCTGCGCCCAGCCGCTTTGAGTTCAGACAAACGCATCAGCGAGCCTCTTTTTCACGACGGCGTAGCGTCAGGCGTTGCAGCCAGGTGCCAACCAAAGGGCTTTCGGCAGGTTGTTGCAGGTAGGCGGCGAGCAACTGGCGCACCTCGGCTGCCCCCCAGACCGTAGCCCGGCGCAGCAGTGGTTCCAGATCACGCAGGCGATCACGCATGCCGAACAGCAAGGGCCGGGTCTTTTCCAGGTCGATCAACTGCGCTTCCCAACCCTCGCGGCGCTGGCGCAGGAAGATGTGCTTGGGATAGAAGCAACCATGAACCTGGCCGGCACCATGCAGGGTGCGCGCAAGTTGGCCACAGGCCTTGAGAATGCCGGCCTGAGCCACTTCATCGAGCTGCGACCACTGGCCCAGCAGGCTTTCGAGGTCACGCCACTCGTCCAGCGCACGGGTCATCAAGATCGCCCGGTGCTCGCCATTGTGCTTACGCTCGCCGTAGTACACCGCCTGCAAGGCAGGAATGTGCAGCTTTTGGTAGCGGCTGATGTTGCGAAATTCGCGGGCGAAGGTCGGTTCGCCGAACGGTCGGTGCAAAGTACGGGTCAGGTAATTGCTCTGGCGCTTGAGGTAATAGCCTTTGCCTTCGAGCTCCAGGCGATAGACGCTGCTCCAGCCACCGCGGCCGGTATTGGGTTCGTCCACGGCTTCCAGCTGCAGGGCCCACAACGCCTCGAAGTCATTCAAGCCATGGCGTTTGAGCAACGCAAGGTCCGCGCTGGCCAGGTAATCGGTCATTCCCTTCCCTCGAAAAAGCTCAGCACCTGACGAATGCGGCGCTTGTCGCGCGCAGTCAGGCGTCGGCGCCCGCGGTATTGCAGATAGAAACGCAGGCGCTGAGTGGCCGTCAGGTGATACTTGGCTACCTTGTCCAGGCAGGCCAGGTCTTTGATCATGCGATGACGCCACATGAAGCCCCGCCAGAAGTCGCCGGTCGGGCAGTCGATGAAGAACAGCGTGCCCAGATCGTCGACCAGCAGGTTGCGCCATTTCAAGTCGTTGTGGGCGAAGCGGTGCTCATGCATCACCCGGGTGTGCCGCGCCAGCTGGCGGCTGAGCTTGTCTACCCAGACGCGGTCGGCCAGGCGTGGGTCGTTGCGCTCGGCCAACGCCGACAGGTCTTCGGTACGCGGCAGTTCACGGGTGATCATGGCCCCACGCCCGAATGCCAGGCCCTTGCGCTCCAGGCCCCACGCCACCACCTCGGCCGTGGGAATCTCCCACTTGGCGAACTGCTTGAGGTTCTGCCATTCCGCCTTGATACGTGGCCGGCCCAGATAGCGGCGCATGTGCTTGCCCGCGCCAGTGTAACGCTTGACGTAATAGTTGACCCCGTCACGCTCGACACGGATGACCTCGCTCAGCGGGTCGCGCGTCAGGTGCTCGCCCTTCAGAGCGAACACCGCATCGAGGCTGCCGAAGTCCGACGCCAGATGTTCGTAACCCGGCGCCAGTGTCCAACCCGACATCAGAGTGCATCCCCATAGCGTTGCTTACGATCGTAGAGTTTCTGCGCTTTGGCTTCGAGCCAGCCGAGCAGCGCGGCTTCTTCGGCCAGCACCTGGCGCAGCGGGCGCTGGAAGTAACCGCGCAGAAA
The DNA here is from genome assembly GCF_017491595.1 of Pseudomonas sp. 51_B. Classification (NCBI taxonomy): domain Bacteria; kingdom Pseudomonadati; phylum Pseudomonadota; class Gammaproteobacteria; order Pseudomonadales; family Pseudomonadaceae; genus Pseudomonas; species Pseudomonas sp. 51_B. Next base: position 25,502 of record NZ_JAFGYW010000026.1, on the reverse strand, counting down.
GCGCAGCTTGTCGCGCCGCGTAAGGCCGATATCCAGCGCCGAGAAGTAAAGCGCTGCCAAGTCCTTGTCGCGCCAGCGGCGGCTGATTTTCGCTCGGGTCTGCGCGCGGTGCAGGTCGATCACCGACAGTTTGAAGTCTTCTGGCGTCACCGGCCGATCAGTGTGCAGCAGGAAGTGGCAGATATAGCAGTCACGGTGGTTGACCCCGGCGCGATGCATGCCGCCGGTCATCTTCGCCACCTCAGCGATCAAGGCACGCTTGAGCCGCGGTGCAGGCGGTTGTTTGACCCAATCGATGCTGAAGTCTTCCAGGCTGATGGTCGGCGCCAGCTCCTGGGTGATGATGAACGAATGCTGGCTGGCCGGGTTGCTGCCTCGCTCCCCGTAAGCCACGGCAGTCATGGTCGGCACGCCTGCCTCGTGCAGGCGCTCGATGGCCCGCCATTCCTGGCCCGCACCGAGCACCGGCAGCTTGGCGCTGAACAGGTTCTTGAAGATCTCGCCCCAGCCGATGCCGCGGTGGATCTTGACGAAGAACCCTTCGCCGGCCACTTCGGTACGCAACGTGCGGCGCCCTTCCAGCTCGCGGTAAACCTCGCCTTGCAGTGCCTCCACGGCTTCGAAAGGGTCACGCCCAGCCCACAACTGCTTGAAGGGTTCGGCCAGTATCAGCTTCATGCGCTCTCCTGCCCCAGAATCACATCGGCAGCATGCTGCGGCATGCTGTAGAGGTCGGCGCTGTCTGCAAAGGCCAAGCCGTTGCGCGACCAGTTGGCGCGGGCCTGCCCATCGTCGAGCATGCGCTTGAGGTAGTCATTGAGCTGTTGCTGTTCGAACGGCTCGTCAAGCACCAGGCCACTGTCGGCTTCGGCAATGTAGTGGGCGTAGCCGCACACCTTGGAAACCAGTACCGGCAAGCCGGCCACCAGCGCTTCGAGCAGCACCGTCCCGGTGTTCTCGTTGTAGGCTGGGTGAATCAGCAGGTCGGCGCCCAGCAAAAAGCGCGGAATGTCGCTGCGGCCCTTGAGGAACTGCACCTGCTCGCCCAGGCCCAACGTGGCGCTTTGCAGCTGGAACACCTTAGGGTCGTCCTGGCCGATGACCATCAGCCTGGTCCGTTTGCGCAGTGCCGAGGGCAGCGCGGCCAGAGCCTTGAGGCTGCGGTCGACGCCCTTGGTCTTGAAGCCTGAACCGATCTGCACCATCAGCAAGTCGTCATCGCCAAGGTTGAACTCCTTGCGAAATTCAGCGCGGATCTCGGCGGCGTTGGCCGGCGCGCGGCGATCCTGGGAGATGCCAGGCGGCAGCAGATGGAAGCGCTCCACCGGGGTGGCGTAGTGCTTGATGAACAGCGGCTGCTGCACCTCGGAAATCATCAGCACTTGAGTGTGCGCATCCTTGGCGAACACGGCGCGCTCATACTCGGCGAAATGCCGGTAGCGCCCCCAGCGGCGGTACAGCCCACCGCGCAGGGTTTGCGCCTTGTCTTCGAAGCAGCCATCGGCGGCGTAGTACACATCCAGCCCCGGCATCTTGTTGAAGCCGATCAGGCGGTCGACCGGGCGTTTGGCCAAGTCGGCTTGCATCCAGGCGGTGAGTTTTTCGTTACGCCGATGGTTGAAGAGCGCCTTGACCGGCGCCACCAGCACTTCAAAGCCCGGCGGAATGTCACCCTCCCAGATCAGCGTGTAGACACGGATCTGGTGGCCCCGCTTCTGGCACTCCAGGGCAATGCGCATGAAATCGCGCTGCAGCCCGCCGAAGGGGAAATACTTGTAAAGCACGAAAGCCAGTTGCATCAACGAACATCCTCAGCCAGCAGCAGCGCGCTCAGGCGGCTCGCGACATGCTCGGGATTCAAGCGAGTGAAGCACAGCGGCCACTCGCGTTTCAGATCGAACCGGCGCAGATCTTCGGCGCTCGGTTTATAGGTGCATTTCTTTTGCAGGCACGGGGCGCAAGGGAAATCGCTGGCCTGGTGAACCTGCACGCGGCCATAGGCGCCGGTAAGGCCCGGGTTGGTTGGGCCGAACAGGGAAATGGTCGGAACATCCAATGCGGCGGCCAGGTGACCGAGGCCGGTATCCACCGCCACACACGCTTTAGCCGCCGCCAGCACGCGGGCGACCCCGGCAAGGTTCAACTTGGGGAGCACCTGGCAATTGTTCAAGCCTTGGGCGATGCGCTCGGCCCGGGCTTTCTCCGCCGGGTTGCCCCACGGCAGGCGCACCTGCAGCTTGCGCCGGCCTAGGCGTTCAGCCAGTTCGCGCCAGTAGGCCTCGGGCCAGTGCTTGGTCGCCCATGTGGTGCCGTGCAGAAACACCACGTAGGGCGCAGCCGCAGGCAACTGCAGGCGATCCAGGTCAAGGCCATAGTTGCCGATGCCCTCTGGCAGGTCGTAGGCCAATGCCATGGCGAACAACTGCCGCACCCGCTCCACCGCATGCTGGCCGACGGCAACCGACAACGGCCGGTCATAGAAGCGGCTGGCCCAGCCTTCGCGGGCTGAATAGCGGTCAAGCCCGGCAACTGGCGCCTTGACATAGCGGGTCAACCACGCCGACTTGACCAGGCCTTGGGCATCGATCACCAAGTCGTACTTGCGTGCGCGCAGGCGCTGTTTGAAGGCCTTCCACTCGCCGCTCTTGATCGTCTGCCAGAGGTTCTTGCGCCAACGGCGGATGGCCACGGGAATCACCTGATCCACCGCTGGGTGCCAGCTGGGGATCTCGGCAAAGCCCTCTTCCACCACCCAGTCGAACCGGATGCCAGGGATGGCGTGGGCGGCGTCGGTCAATGCCGGCAAGGTGTGGATCACATCACCCAGCGACGAGGTCTTGATGATCAGTACCCGCACTTAGTCGACCTCTGCCACGGCATCGATCAGGTTCGGCCCACCCAGGCTGTGCAATGCGGCAATCACCCTGCCAGGCTCCAGCAGGCGCAGGCAGTTGTAATGGCCGAAGCGGCAGGTGCGGTCGAAGCAAGGGCTGCACTCGATGCCGGTGCGTACCACTTCCACTTGCTCAGCCAAAGGCGGCGTAAAGCCTGGTGAGGTAGAGCCATACACCGCGACCAACGGGCGGTTCAGCGCGGCAGCCACGTGCATCAGCCCCGAGTCGTTGGACACCACGGCATCGGCGCAAGACATCAGGTCGATGGCCTCGGCCAGCGAGGTTTCCCCGGCCAGGTTATACGACTCCTCACGCAGCCCTGGAATGAGCCGCTCGCGGATCTGCTCCCCCACTGGGTGGTCGTTCTTCGAGCCGAACAGCCAAACTTGCCAGCCTTGGCGGATCATTGCCTCGGCCACAGTGGCGTAGTGCTCGGCGGGCCAACGCTTGGCCTCGCCGAACTCGGCGCCAGGGCATAGCGCCAGCAACGGGCGATCCAGCGCCAGGCCGAACTTGGCCAGTGCCGCCTCGCGGCTTTGCGCCTGGATCTGCAGGCGTGGCCGTGGATACGGCTGCGGCAACTCGGCACCCGGCGCGTAGGCCAATGCCATGAAGCGCTCGATCATCAGCGGATAGCGGGCCTTGTCCAGCTTGCGCACGTCGTTGAGCAGGCCGAAACGCATTTCACCGCGCCAGCCCGTGCGTTTGGCAATGCCGGCAAAGAAAGGTACCAGTGCCGACTTCATGGAGTTGGGCAGCAGGATGGCCTGGTCGTACTGGCCAGCCAGGGACTTGCCGATGCGCCGGCGGGTTGCCAACTCTAGCGCGCCGTGGCCGAGCGGGAAGCTCAAGGCCTGGCGCACCTCGGGCATGCGCTCGAGGATCGGCCGGCTCCACTCGGGTGCCAGCACGTCGATCACGCAGTCCGGATGCTGCTGTTTCAGGCACTGGAACAGGGTTTGCGCCATTACCATGTCGCCGACCCAGCTGGGGCCAATGATCAGTATTCTCATGCTTAGTCCAGAAACGCTCGGGGAGGCTACAGGCTGCGTAAAGCCTGGCCTCCCCTCTTTATATTCAGGCTATGTGGCGGACAGTGTACCACTCGGGCAGATCCCTGGCTGATCGCAGCCCTGTGGGAGCGGGTTGCCCCGCCAACACGGGCCAGGCCCGTGCCAGGCACCGCGGTGCCTTCTTCGCAGGTAAACCCGCCCCCACAAGCGCTGCGGTGTGCTCAGGTCAAACCCAATTCACCCCAGATCCGCCGCACCTGGCGCCGCTCATCGGCAAACTGCGCCGCATCGATCACTCCGGCCTGCTTCTGCAGGGCCTGACGGTGCGACGCCGAGCGGAACGCCTTGTACACCTCACGCAACAGTACCGCGTCACTGGCCGGCATCAAACCTGCCTGCTCCAGCTCTTCCAGAATGCGGATGTTATCGGTCCATCGGAGTATGGCCGGGTGCTCGTGTGACCAGGCCAAAGCGGCGTATTGCACCATAAATTCGATATCGACGATACCGCCGGCATCCTGCTTGATGTCGAACGCCATGCCGGCATCGAAGGCATTGGCAGCGGTGCCTGCTGCGGTGGCTTTGGTGCCGAGGTTGTCACGCATCTTGGCGCGCATCTCACTCACTTCGCCGCGCAACTTGGCAAGGTCGCGGGGCTGGCCCAGAACCTTGGCGCGCACAGCCTCGAAGCCCTTGGCCACTTGCTCGCAGCCTACCAGCACACGGGCGCGCACCAGCGCCTGATGCTCCCAGGTCCAGGCCTCGTTCTGCTGATAGCGCTCGAACGCCCCCAGCGAACTGACCAGCAGCCCTGCGGCGCCGGACGGGCGCAGACGCATGTCGACCTCGTACAGCTGGCCAGAGTTGGTCTGGGTGGTCAGCAGGTGGATGATGCGCTGGCCCAGGCGGGTGAAGAATTGCGCGCTGTCGATGGGCTTGGCGCCATCGGTTTCTGCTTGCGGGTCACCATCGTGGATGAACACCAGGTCCAGGTCCGAACCATGGCCCAGCTCCAGCCCGCCAACCTTGCCGTAGCCGATGATGACGAAGCCTGGGTCGCACAAACTGCCATCGCTGCGCTTGGGCTGGCCGTGGCGGGCCACGGTCTGGCGCCAAGCCAGGGCGAGCACCTGGTCGAGAATCGCTTCGGCCAGCCAAGTCAGGTAATCGCTGACTTTCATCAAAGGTAGGTTGCCGCTGATTTCCGATGCCGCCACCCGCAGGCTGTGGGCCAGCTTGAAGTGACGCAAGGCTTCCATCTGCTGTTCCAGGTCATCCTCGGGGATGCGTGTCAGCCGCTCGCGCAACTCGGCAGCCAGTTCCGGCGCCAACGGTGGGCTGAACAGGCGGCCCTCGTTGAGCAGCTCATCGAGCAGCAATGGATAGCGGGCGATCTGTTCGGCGATCCACGGGCTGGCCGCGCACAGGGTCAGCAAGCGGCGCAAGGCGCCGGGGTTTTCGGTAAGCAGAACCAGATAGGCCGAGCGCCGCGCCACGGCCTCGACCAGTGGTAACACGCGTTCGAGCACCAGGTCGGGGTTGTCGTGCTCGACCGCCTGGGCCAGCAGACGGGGGATGAAGGCATCCAACCGCTCACGGCCGATGCGCTGCATCGAGCGCAATTGCGGGCTGGCACGCAGAGCGGCCAGGCGGCGCAGGGCCTCGGCCGGCTGTTCGAAGCCGGCCTCTTGCAACTGTCGGCCAGCCGCCTCTTCATCCTGGGCCTGCTCCCACAGCGGCGACCATTCGCCACCCACCACCAGCTCGCCTTCGCCTTCATCCTCGTCCGGGTCGGCGATGACCTGGCGGAAGTGCCAATCCACGCGGGTTCGCCAATGCATCAGTTGTGCATGAAAACTTTGCCAATCGGTAAAGCCGAGCATGTAAGCGACACGCTCCCGGTCCAGCTCATCCTCCGGCAGCATCTGCGTCTGCCGGTCGGCAATGGCCTGGATGGCGTGCTCGGTGTAGCGCAGAAACTCATAGCCTTCGCGCAGCTCTGCCACCACCGCAGGCGGCAGGTAACCCTGGCCTTCCAGTGTCGCCAGCACCTTGAGCAGCGGCCGCTGCTGCAGGCTCAGGTCGCGACCACCGTGGATCAGCTGGAAGGCCTGGGCGATGAACTCGACTTCGCGGATGCCGCCAGCGCCCAGCTTGATGTTGTCGGCCATGCCCTTGCGCCGAACCTCCTGCTGAATCAGCTGCTTCATGGTGCGCAGCGCTTCGATGGCCGAGAAGTCGAGGTAGCGCCGGTACACGAACGGGCGCAGCATCTCTTGCAACTGGGCGCCAGCAGCCTGGTCACCGGCCACTACCCGCGCCTTGATCATCGCGTAACGCTCCCAGTCGCGGCCCTGGTCTTGGTAATACTGCTCCAGCGCATTGAAGCTCAGCACCAGCGCGCCGGCCGAGCCGTAGGGGCGCAGGCGCATGTCGACCCGGAACACGAAACCGTCGACGGTGACCGGGTCCAGGGCTTTGATCAGGCGTTGGCCAAGGCGGGTGAAAAATTCCTGGTTGTCCAGCGAACGCTTGACCCCTTGTGTCTCGCCGCCCTCTGGGAAGGCGAAGATCAGGTCGATGTCCGACGACAGGTTCAATTCCACCGCCCCCAACTTGCCCATGCCCAGCACCACCATGTGCTGTGCCTGGCCGCTGCGGTTGCCGATGGGGGTGCCGAACTGCTGGCAGTGGCGCGGGTACAGCCACTGGTAGGCTTCGTCGATGGCGGCGTCGGCAAGGTCGGACAGGTCGCGGCAGGTTTCGCCCAGCTCGGCCTGGCGGGTGATGTCACGCCAGATGATGCGCAGTTGCTGGCGGTTGCGCTCGCGGCGCAGGTTACGCGCCAGTTCCTCTTCGCTTTGCGCGGCCTGGGCCGCAGCGCTAACGTGCCCACGCAGCTCGCCGGGCGCGTACCGGCGGTCCAGCTCACCGCTGGCGAGCAGGGCGAACAGCATCGTCGGCTCGCGTTGTGCCAGGCCCAGCACGAAGTCACTGGCGGCGGCCACTTGGTCGAACTGCTGGCGGTGCAGCGCAGACCACGATTGCAGGTCGAGTTCAGCGTGGCCCGCCACCGCATCGCTCAAAAACTGCTGATTGCGTACGACCAACGGTTGCAGTGAAACAGGCAGTGCGGGCGGCAAAGGCAGGCGCATGGTCTATCCTTGATCGGCGTGAAATGAAGGGGAAAAAGCGGCCGCGAGGTTGCCGGACCACGGTTGGACTGTCGTACAAAAGTTGGAAATAGCTGAAAAAAACGAATCATTGGCAAGAAACATCACGATCCACCTGTTCGCTGCACACCGCCAACCAACATGAACGATTTTCCTCACAAGCCGAGGTGCGACCAAACGTCGCATTTGTGTAGTTTTACTACTACTCATAAGCTGCAAAAGCATGAAATGCCCGAGCAAATGTAGTAAAACTACACGGCGCCGGGAGACACCCCGGTAATCCAAGAATTCACGACGTCTGCCCATAAGGCCAGTCGCAAACTCAGGCCCCCGATTCTGGTGGCCTTTCCGCCCTGGAGCAAGCCATGCAAGACCTCGATCCAATCGAAACCCAGGAATGGCTGGATGCCCTGGAGTCGGTCCTCGACAAAGAAGGCGAAGACCGCGCTCATTACCTGATGACCCGCATGGGCGAGCTGGCCACCCGCAGTGGCTCTCAGCTGCCGTACGCGATCACCACGCCATACCGCAACACCATCCCTGTCACCCACGAAGCACGCATGCCTGGCGACCTGTTCATGGAACGCCGCATTCGCTCGATGGTGCGTTGGAACGCGCTGGCCATGGTGATGCGCACCAACCTGAAGGACTCGGACCTGGGCGGCCACATCTCCAGCTTCGCCTCCAGTGCCACCCTGTATGACATCGGCTTCAACTACTTCTTCCAGGCTCCGACCGAAGAGCACGGCGGCGACCTCATCTTCTATCAAGGCCATGCTTCGCCAGGCGTTTACGCCCGTGCCTTCATGGAAGGCCGCATCAGCGAAGAGCAGATGAACAACTTCCGCCAGGAAGTGGACGGTAAAGGCCTGTCCTCGTACCCGCACCCATGGCTGATGCCTGACTTCTGGCAGTTCCCGACCGTTTCGATGGGTCTGGGCCCGATCCAGGCCATCTACCAGGCGCGTTTCATGAAGTACCTGGAAGCGCGCGGCTTCATCCCTGCCGGCAAGCAGAAGGTCTGGTGCTTCATGGGCGACGGCGAGTGCGACGAGCCCGAATCCCTGGGCGCGATCGCCCTGGCCGGCCGCGAGAAGCTGGACAACCTGATCTTCGTCATCAACTGCAACCTGCAGCGCCTCGACGGCCCGGTTCGCGGCAACGGCAAGATCATCCAGGAACTCGAAGGCGTGTTCCGTGGCGGTGGCTGGAACGTCAACAAGGTAGTCTGGGGCCGCTTCTGGGACCCACTGTTCGCCAAGGACACCAACGGTGCCCTGCAGCGCCGCATGGACGAAGTCATCGACGGCGAGTACCAGAACTACAAAGCCAAAGACGGCGCCTATGTGCGTGAGCACTTCTTCAACACCCCAGAGCTCAAGGCCATGGTCGAAGACCTGTCCGACGACGAGATCTGGAAGCTCAACCGTGGCGGCCACGACCCGTACAAGGTCTACGCGGCTTACCACCAGGCTGTGAACCACAAAGACCAGCCTACCGTCATCCTGGCCAAGACCATCAAGGGTTACGGTACCGGTGCCGGCGAAGCCAAGAACACCGCGCACAACACCAAGAAGGTCGACGTCGACAGCCTGCGCCACTTCCGTGACCGCTTCGACATCCCGGTCAAGGATGCCGAGCTGGAAAACCTACCATTCTTCAAACCCGAAGAAGGTTCGGCCGAAGCCAAGTACCTGGCCGAACGCCGCGCTGCCCTGGGCGGTTTCGTGCCACAGCGCCGGGCCAAGAGCTTCAGCGTACCGACCCCGCCCCTGGAAACGCTCAAAGCGATCCTGGACGGCTCGGGCGACCGCGAAATCTCTACCACCATGGCCTTCGTGCGTATTCTGGCGCAGCTGGTCAAGGACAAGGACATCGGCCAGCGCATCGTGCCGATCATCCCGGACGAAGCCCGTACCTTCGGTATGGAAGGCATGTTCCGCCAGCTGGGTATCTACTCGTCGGTCGGCCAGCTCTATGAGCCAGTCGATAAAGACCAGGTGATGTTCTACCGCGAAGACAAGAAGGGCCAGATTCTCGAGGAAGGCATCAACGAAGCCGGCGCCATGTCGTCGTTCATCGCTGCCGGTACCTCGTACAGCTGCCACAACCAGCCGATGCTGCCGTTCTACATCTTCTACTCGATGTTCGGCTTCCAGCGCATTGGCGACCTGGCCTGGGCCGCTGGCGACAGCCGCACCCGTGGCTTCCTGATCGGCGGTACCGCCGGCCGTACCACCCTCAACGGTGAAGGCCTGCAGCACGAAGACGGTCACAGCCACATGATGGCCGGTACCATCCCGAACTGCCGCACCTACGATCCGACCTACGGCTACGAGCTGGCGGTGATCATTCAGGACGGCATGAAGAAGATGACCGAAGAGCAACAGGACATCTTCTACTACATCACCGTGATGAACGAATCCTACCAGCAGCCAGCCATGCCGGCCGGTGTCGAGGAAGGCATCATCAAGGGCATGTACCTGCTCGAGGAAGACACCCGCGAAGCTGCGCACCACGTACAGCTGATGGGCTCGGGCACCATCCTGCGCGAAGTCCGCGAAGCGGCGAAGATCCTGCGTGAAGAGTTCAACGTCGGTGCCGACGTGTGGAGCGTCACTAGCTTCAACGAACTGCGTCGCGACGGCCTGGCCGTGGAACGCGCCAACCGCCTCAAGCCTGGCCAGAAGCCACAGCAGACCTACGTCGAGCAGTGCCTGAACGGTCGTAAAGGGCCGGTCATCGCCTCCACCGACTACATGAAGCTGTTCGCCGAGCAGATTCGCCAGTGGGTACCGAGCAAAGAGTTCAAAGTCCTGGGTACCGACGGTTACGGTCGCAGCGACAGCCGCAAGAAGCTGCGTCACTTCTTCGAAGTCGACCGCCACTTCGTGGTGCTGGCTGCCCTGGAAGCCCTGGCTGACCGTGGCGAGATCGAACCCAAGGTTGTGGCTGACGCCATCGTCAAGTTCGGCATCGACCCGGACAAGCGCAACCCACTGGACTGCTGAGGAGTATTTTTAAGTGAGCGAACTCATTCGCGTACCTGACATCGGCAGCGGTGAAGGTGAAATCATCGAGCTGTTCGTCAAGGTCGGTGACCGTATCGAGGCTGACCAGAGCCTGCTGACCCTGGAGTCCGACAAGGCCTCCATGGAGATCCCTGCGCCCAAGGCCGGTGTGATCAAAGAGCTCAAGGTCAAGCTGGGTGATCGCCTGAAAGAAGGCGACGAACTGCTGGTTTTGGAAGCTGAGGGCGCCGCTGCTGCGGCGCCTGAGGCTCCGGCCGCCGCCGCCGCGCCTGCTGAAGCACCAGCACCGGCTCCGGCTGCCGAAGCTGCCCCTGCTCCGGCCGCAGCCCCGGCTGCTGCCAGCGTGCAAGACATCCACGTGCCGGACATCGGCTCGTCGGGCAAGGCCAAGATCATCGAAGTGCTGGTCAAGGTCGGCGACACCGTCGAAGCTGACCAGTCGCTGATCACCCTGGAGTCCGACAAGGCCTCCATGGAAATCCCATCGCCAGCCGCTGGCGTGGTCGAAGAAGTGCTGTGCAAGCTCGAAGACGAAGTCGGCACTGGCGACCTGATCTTCAAGCTCAAGGTCGCGGGCGCCGCCCCGGCTGCTGCACCGGCCCCGGCCGCTGCCGAGCCAGCCAAGGCAGAGGCGGCGCCTGCCGCCGCGCCAGCCGCTGCCCCGGCACCCGCTGCCGCCCCTGCTCCGGCTGCCACTGCGCCGGCAGCCGGCAGCAACGCCAAGGTCCACGCAGGCCCGGCGGTTCGCCAACTGGCCCGTGAATTTGGTGTCGATCTGGGCGCCGTTGCGGCCACCGGCCCGCATGGCCGCATCCTCAAGGAAGACGTGCAGGTCTACGTCAAGGCGATGATGCAGAAGGCCAAGGGAGCACCGGCCGCCGGTGCCACCGGCGGCGCTGGCATCCCGCCGATCCCGGCAGTGGACTTCAGCAAGTTCGGTGAAGTGGAAGAAGTCGCCCTGACCCGCCTGATGCAGGTCGGCGCCACCAACCTGCACCGCAGCTGGCTGAACGTGCCGCACGTGACCCAGTTCGACTCGGCCGACATCACCGAGCTGGAAGCTTTCCGCGTTGCGCAGAAGGCCGTGGCCGAGAAGGCTGGCGTGAAGCTGACCGTGCTGCCGCTGCTGCTCAAGGCCTGCGCATTCCTGCTCAAGGAACTGCCAGACTTCAACAGCTCGCTGGCACCAAGCGGCAAGGCCATCATCCGCAAGAAGTACGTGCACATCGGCTTTGCCGTGGACACCCCGGACGGCCTGCTGGTCCCTGTGATCAAGAACGTCGACCAGAAGAGCCTGCTGCAACTGGCTGCCGAAGCCGCTGCACTGGCCGAGAAAGCACGCACCAAGAAGCTGTCGGCTGACGACATGCAAGGCGCCTGCTTCACCATCTCCAGCCTCGGCCACATTGGCGGCACCGGCTTCACGCCGATCGTCAACGCGCCGGAAGTGGCGATCCTGGGCGTCTCCAAGGCGACCATGCAGCCCGTCTGGGATGGCAAAGCCTTCCAGCCGAAGCTGATGCTGCCACTGTCGCTGTCCTACGATCACCGTGTGATCAACGGCGCGGCCGCCGCACGCTTCACCAAGCGTCTTGGTGACGTGCTGGGCGATATCCGCACCATGCTGCTGTAATGCGGCACACTGCCCCTCCCGGCGAGGGGCAGCACCTTTTTCGAGCTGCCACGCTCGTACCTCAACCCCGCCAATTGGCGGGGCTTTTTTTGTCCGCCGTTAGGGGGTGGGCGCCTGTGAAATCACTCAAGGCATATTAAGGATTTTCCCCCACCGGCCGAAAACATCTACAAGACAGCCCTCATGGCCGCTTGCCAGCCTCCGGGACATGATGCAACCTTGCCAGATACGCAGCCGTCCAGGCCGCGTCCCCTTCAAGCGAGTCTTCGATGAAAAGCCAACCCGATGCCGCTAGCCGTGTGGCGGCCGAGGTCGTCACGCCGCTCCCCGTGCCCTCGCGGCTGGGCATGCTGCGTTTCGAAAGGCTCAACGAAGCGAGCTGGGCGATGCTGTACCTGGACCCGGCCTGCGACCGCCAATTCGGCATGCCCGCGCCACAACTGTGCGCCCTGGTCGATTCACCCTACGCCAGTCTGATGGAACCCGAGGCGCGCTACCGGCTGCACGATGAAATCCAGCTGCAACTGAACAAGCGCGGTTACTACCGCGTGCGCTACACCTTGCACACCCAGGCCCGTGCGTTGCGTCTGCTGGAGGCCGGCGAGGCATTCAAGCAGCACAACCGCCAGTTGCTGCGCGGGTTCCTGACAGTGCTCGATGATGAAGAAGAAGGCGAAGCCGACCCCAGTGACCTGGAATCACGCAACAACCGCCTGCAACTAGCCCTGCAGATCAACCAACGCGCCCAGCAGGTACAGCTTGAGCACCTGGAACGCGTGCGCGCCCAGCAGGATCTTATTCTGCGCCTAGCCCGGCAGCGGTACAGTGCCGAGAACTCGCTGCTCGAAGCGGCTGAGCTGATCACCCGTAGTGCCTGTGAAATCTACAAGGTCGATTGCGCCAGCATCTGGTACCTGGACGAACAACGCCTGCAGCCGATCAGTGCCTGGCTGCACAAGGAGCAGGTCCATCGCTTGCCCGAGCCAATTGACGCCAGCCGTTTTCCGGACTACCTCGAAGCCCTGCACGCCAGCCGTGCCATCGACGCCCACAACGCCAAGCACGATCCGCGTACCCGCGAGCTGGCAGAAAGCCTGTACGCGGACAACAACGCCATGCTCGACGCCAGTATCCGCGTCGATGGCCAAGTGGTCGGTGTGTTGTGCCTGGAGCAGACCGCCCAACCACGTGCCTGGCAGTCGGATGAAATCGCCTTTGCCGGCGAGCTGGCCGACCAGTTCGCCCAGGTCATCACCAACCACAACCGGCGAACCGCCGCCAGCGCCTTGCACCTGTTCCAGCGGGCAGTCGAGCAAAGCGCCAGCGCTTTCCTGCTGGTCAACCGCGACGGTGTGGTGGAGTACGTCAACCCAAGCTTCACGGCGATCACCCAGTACAGCACCGAGGAAGTCCAAGGCCATCACCTGGCCGAGCTGCCTGCCTTGGAAAACCTCAGCGAGCTGCTGTTCGACTCACCGTCGAGCCTGGCCATGGGCAACAGCTGGCAGGGCGAATTCAAGAGCCGGCGCAAAAACCTCGAACCCTACTGGGGCCAACTGTCGATCTCCAAGGTGTACGGCGACAACCGCGAGCTGACCCATTACATCGGCATCTATGAAGACATCACCCAGAGCAAGCTGGCCCAACAGCGCATCGAACGGCTGGCCTACACCGATAACCTGACCAACCTGGGCAACCGCCCGGCGTTCATCCGCAAGCTCGACGAGCGCTTCGCCCGCGACAGCGAGAAACCGATCTGCCTGCTGCTGGTGGACATCGACAACTTCAAGCGGATCAACGACAGCCTCGGCCACCAGACCGGCGACAAACTGTTGATCAGCCTTGCCCGGCGCCTGCGCAACAGCCTCAGCGCCAACGGTGTGCTGGCGCGTTTCGCCAGCAACGAGTTCGCCGTACTGCTCGATGACACAGGCCTGGAAGAAGGCCAGGGGGTCGCCCTGCAACTGCTGCGAACCCTCGATAAACCGATGTTCGTCGACAACCAGCTGATCAACGTCACCGCCTCCGTGGGGCTTGCGTGTGCACCGCTGCATGGCAGCGACCCGACGACGCTGATGAAAAATGCAGGTCTTGCCCTGCACAAGGCCAAGGCCAACGGCAAGCACCAGGTGCAGGTGTTCACCGAAGTGCTCAATGCCGAGGCCAGCTACAAGCTGTTCGTCGAAAACAACCTGCGCCGCGCGCTAACCCAGAACGAGCTCGAGGTGTTCTACCAGCCCAAGCTGTGCCTGCGCAGTGGCCGCTTGCTGGGCCTGGAGGCGCTGCTGCGCTGGAACCACCCCGAACGCGGCATGATCCGCCCAGACCAGTTCATCAGCGTGGCCGAAGAAACCGGGCTCATCATCCCCATCGGCAAGTGGGTGGTGCGCCAGTCCTGCCGCATGAGCCAGCAGTTGCAGCAAGCCGGCATGGGCTGCCTGCAGGTGGCGATCAACCTGTCGCCCAAGCAATTCTCCGACCCTGACCTGGTCGCCTCCATCGCCTCGATTCTCAAAGAAGAAGGCCTGCCTGCGCATCTGCTGGAGCTGGAGCTGACCGAAGGCCTGCTGCTCGAAGCTAGCGAAGATACCCACCGCCAGCTCGACGAGCTCAAGGCCCTAGGCCTGACCCTGGCGATGGACGACTTCGGTACGGGTTATTCGTCGTTGAGCTACCTGAAGAAGTTTCCGATCGATATCATCAAGATCGACCGCAGCTTCATCAACGAGATCCCCGATAACCAGGACGACATGGAGATCACCTCGGCCGTAGTGGCCATGGCCCACAACCTCAAGCTCAAGGTCGTGGCCGAGGGCATCGAGACGCCAGAGCAATTGGCGTTCCTGCGCCGGCACCGCTGCGATGTCGGCCAAGGCTACCTGTTCGACCGGCCGATACCGGGCAGTGAGCTGGAAGCAAAACTCAAGCGCTATCCGCGCGGTCCAATGGCCTGACAGCAGCGCCAAGCTGGGGCACACTAGACGTCATTCGGGTCCAGAAAGCGCGGGTTCACCCGCAAACGGTCCCCACCCCCATTCACAGATACTCAGAGGAACAGCCATGGTCCTGCGTTCGGAAATCTTAGTGAACAAAAACGTCCTGCCAACCGCGGAGCAAGCCCTGCCTGGCCGCGAGACGCCCATGCAGTTACCCGAGTTCCATTACGTGTTCAAGGACACCCCGCTGCTCGGCCCATTCTTCGAAGGCGCCATCGATTTCGCCATCTTCGGCCTTGGCTGCTTCTGGGGCGCCGAGCGGCGCTTCTGGCAGCGCGAAGGCGTGGTCAGCACAGTGGTCGGCTATGCAGGCGGATTTACCCCGAACCCAACCTACGAAGAGGTCTGCTCAGGCCTGACTGGCCACACCGAAGTGGTGTTGGTGGCGTTCGACAAGGACAAGGTCAGCTACCAGGAACTGCTGGCAATGTTCTGGGAGCTGCACAACCCGACCCAAGGCATGCGCCAGGGCAACGACATCGGCACCCAGTACCGCTCGGCCATCTACTGCACCAGCCCGGAACAACTCGAACAGGCCAAGGCCAGCCGCGAGGCCTTCCAGGCGGAGCTGACCAAGGCCGGTTACGGTGAAATCACCACCGAAATCGATCAGGCGCCAACCGTCTACTTCGCCGAGGCTTACCACCAGCAGTACCTGGCCAAGAACCCTGACGGCTACTGTGGCATCGGCGGCACCGGCGTATGCCTGCCACCCAGCCTGCAAGGCAACTGAACCATGAGCACGATGACCCTGTTCCACTCGCCGCTGTCGCCATTCGTACGCAAGGTGATGGTGGTGCTGCACGAGACCGGCCAGCTGCAGCGGGTGACCCTGCAGCCGGTGAACATCACGCCGGTCAATGGTGACGAGCAGCTCAACCAGGGCAACCCGATCGGCAAGATTCCGGCCCTGCGCCTGGAGGACGGCACCGTGCTGCACGACAGCCGGGTGATTTGCGAGTACCTCGACCTGCAGCATGTTGGCCCAGCCCTGCTGCCACGCGAGGGTGCGGCACGCTGGCGGCGCATGACCCTGGCCTCCCAAGCCGATGCGATCATGGATGCAGCGGTCGCATCGCGTTACGAGAGCGTTCTACGCCCCGAAGAGAAACGCTGGGACGGCTGGTTGAACGCCCAGGCCGACAAGATCCGGCGCAGCCTGGCCAACCTCGAACAGGAGCATTTGGCCCAGCTTGCATCGGGGTTCGACTTGGCGGCGATTGGCGTGGCCTGTGCGTTGGGCTACCTGGACCTGCGTCAGCCGCAGTTTGGCTGGCGTGAGCGCCAGCCTGGCCTGGCGGCATGGTATGCCGAGGTCAGCCAGCGCCCATCGATGGTCGCCACAGCCCCATCAGCTTGAAAAACAGGCCACGCCGGGCGGTATCAGCAGTCCGGCTTGCCAGCGGTGAACCGCTTGGCTGGGTTCACCGCCGCCTTGAACTCGCGCAGGGCCTTGGCCCCTATCAGCAGCGGATAGTTGAAATTGCTGCGGTCCACCAAGTTGACCTCAACAGTGCGCTTCACATCCCCCAGGCATAGCTCGAGGTCTACCACCGGGCGCTTGGACAGCTCAGGCACATCGCCCTCGTCCTCTTCATCGGCGCGGCCCTTGATTTTGCTGATGCGTGAAACCTTGTGCTCGTACACCTTGCCGTCCGAATCCTTGGTGGCCAAGCGGAACCGCACCCAATCCTCGCCATCGCGGGTGAAGCGCTCGATGTCCTTGGCAGACAGCGACGCGGTATAGGCACCGGTGTCCATCTTGGCTTTGAGGGTCTGCCCCAGTTCAGGCAGGGCGATGTTCTCGTAACGGCCGTATAGCGTCGGGTCAGCGGCCATGACCGGTAGCGCCACCAACGACAGCAGGGCAAGCAAAGATTTCACAGGGCAGGCTTCCTTGAAAAGAGTCAGTGCTTAGACTGCACTGGCAGGATAGGTTCGTCGGTACCCAGGTTAAACAACATAATGTGAAACATTTGTCCCTGCCACTTGGCACTGGATGTTTGGCGTTGGCTGCCACCCTGCTTATCATTGCCAACCGTTTCATTCCTACAACAAGAGTTCCCCTATGCGTCGCCTGCTAATCGGCCTGTTCACCACCACCCTGCTGCTGCTCAACACCGTGGTATTGATTTGCCCGCTGCTGGTCTTCGCCCTTCTCAAGCTGGTGCTGCCCGGCCGTGGTCGCGACTATGCGTCATGGGCGGTCATGTGGGTGGCTGAAACCTGGTCAGAAATCGACAAAGCCATTTTCGCGTTGTGCATCCCCACGCAATGGGACATCCGCGGCGTCGAGAACCTGCGCAGAGACACCTCGTACCTGGCGGTGAGCAACCACCAAAGCTGGGTCGATATCCCGGCGCTGATCGAAAGCCTCAACCGCCGCACACCGTTCTTCAAGTTCTTCCTGAAGAAAGAACTGATCTGGGTGCCGCTGCTGGGCCTGGCCTGGTGGGGGTTGGATTACCCGTTCATGAAGCGCTACAGCAAGGCGTTTCTGGAGAAACACCCGCACCTCAAAGGCAAGGACCTGGAAATCACCAAGGCTGCCTGCGAGCTGTTCAAGCGCCAGCCGGTGACCGTGGTCAACTACCTCGAAGGCACGCGTTTCAGCCAAGCCAAGCACCGCGAGCAGCAGTCGCCCTACCGCCACCTGCTCAAACCCAAAGCCGGCGGGGTGGCCTTCGTGCTGGCCGCGCTGGGCGAGCAACTGGATGCATTGCTGGATGTCACCATCGTCTACCCCGGCGAGCAGGCGCCGGGCTTCTGGGCTTTGCTCAATGGCAGCATCAGCCGGGTGATCATCGACATCAACGTGCGTGAGCTGGACCCAGCCTTGTGGGCCGGAGACTACGAAAACGATCCCGCCTTCCGTCAGACCGTGCAGGACTGGGTCAACCAGCTGTGGCTGGAGAAGGACCAGCGCATCGAGGCTTTACGCGCCGAGATGCGCTGAGCCTGCCGCTTAGCGTTTCACCAGCTGCATGATCTCGAAGGCGTTCAACGCCGCCCCGCGCAGCAGCTGGTCACCACTGATGAACAGGTCCAGACCGTACTGGCCGTAGATGAGGTTGAAGCGAATCCGCCCGACCTCCACTGCATGTTTGTAGGTGGAGGTCATCGGCATCGGGTAGCGCCCGGCTGCCGGGTCATCCACCAGTTCAACCCCAGGCGCTTCGGCCAGCAGCCGCCGCACCCCCTCCAGCGAGTGAATAGGCTGCTTGAATTTGAGCGTCAGGCTTTCGGCATGGGAGCGCAGGGTCGGCACCCTCACCGCCGTGGTGCTGATGGCAAGGCGCGGCTCGCCAAGTACCTTGCGCAACTCCCACACCACCTTCATTTCCTCACGGGTGTAGAGGTTGTCTTCGAAACGGTCGACCTGCGGGATCACGTTGAAGGCCAGGTTATGGGCGAAGTTCTCGCTGCCGTTGTCCAGGCCATAGTCCTCGAAACCACCGGCCCGCTCGCGCAGCTCCAGCATCGCCGGCTGCCCGGCACCGCTGGCGGCCTGGTAGGTGGAAATGATCGCGCTTTCAAGGCCGAACGCCTGGTGCAGCGGGCCCAGCACCATCAAGGCGATAGCCGACGAGCAATTAGGGTTGGCGATCAGGTATTCGCCTTTGTAGCTTTTGCCGTTGATCGGTGGCACCAGCAATGGCACATCCGGGTGGTAACGGAACGCCGAAGAGTTGTCGATCACCACCGAAGACTGTGCCAGCTGTTCGCCGTATTTGAGGGCGAACTCCCCGGAAACACACAGGAACACCACATCGCAGGTGGCGCAGGCCTCGACCGAGAATGGCTCGATAAGGTAGTCCCGCCCGCCTACCTGCAAAAGCTTGCCAGCAGAGCGCGGCGAGGCCATGCAGAGCACCTCGAGCTCGGTCGGGCCGAGCAGCTCAAGCATGGTCAGGCCAACGGCACCGGTACAACCGACAACTGCGATTCTTTTCATCACAACTCCTTGATCTCGCAAAGCCGGGTGCCACTTAAGGCACCCGGCAACTTCTCATGCCGTGCGCAGTTTCGCGCCCGCCTGTTGCACCACTGCCCGCTGGGCCCGCACCGAGTTCCAGGTGAACACGCCAAGCGCCACCCAGATGAACAGGAACGCCACCAGTTTCAGCGGCGAGACATGCTCCCCATAAACGAATGCGGCCAGCAGGAAATTGCAGATCGGTGGTACGAACTGCAAGAAGCCCAGGGTGACCATGGACAACTGTTTGGCCGCCAGGCTGTACCACCACAGTGGCAGCACCGTAATCAGCCCCGTTGCCGCCAGCAGCAGATCGGTGCCCAGCGCCAGGCCAAAGTGATGCCCCAGCCCCTGGCTGCCGGCGTAAGCCAGGAACACCAGGGCGAATGGCAGCAGTGCCATGATCTCCAGGGTCTGGATCACCACCGGGTCACCCGGCACTTTCTTCTTGAAGATGCCGTAGAACGAGTAGCATGAGCCGATGATCAGCGCGATCCATGGGAACGAGCGCAGGTTCAGCAGCTCGAACGCCATCAGCGTCACCCCGATCACGGCAAGGCCGATGGCCAGCACTTGCAGCCCGCTCAGGCGCTCTTTGAACAGCAGGCGTGACACCGCCATGCTCATGATCGGGCTGAGGAAGTAGCCAAAGGCTACTTCCAGCACACGCCCAGTCATGATCCCGTAGATGTACATCAGCCACCACAACCCCAGGACCGCAGCGACCGTCAGCACATGCTGGGCGCGGATGGTCGGCAGGGTTGCCCGCAGCTTGCCCACCCGCCCGCTGACCACCAGCAGGGCGACCAGGAACAGCTCGGCGAAGACGATCCGCCACGACAGCAGGTGGTAGGCATCGAGCTGGCCAAGTGGCTTGTACCACAGTGGGTACGACCCCCACAGCAAGGTCGCCCCCAAGCCATAGAAGATGCCGGCACCTGCGCTGGCGTCTTTGTCTGCACTCATGCCGGCAGCCCTTTGCCAAGCTTGCGGGCGATACCGTCCCAGTAGATTTCCATCAGGTGCAGGTACTGCTGGATACCCTCGACGAACAGCGCACGCTGCTCAGGGGTCTGCAGGTGCTTTTCCATGATGTTGAACACGGCGTTGGAGTGGCCCACTTCCACCTCCATGTGCAGGGTCCAGAAGAAGCGCTGCTGGGCGCTCATGCCTTCCTTGATCAAACCATCGTTGTACTTGCTGACCATCGAGGCGGACATTGCCTCGTCGGCGAACAGGCCGCCCAAAGCCTTCTGCAGCGGCGGAGTGGTGTACAGCGCGCAAATGCCGTCGTTGAGTGCCTGGGTGCTGGGCAGGCACTTGTAGCCGTCGATTTCCTCGGCGCTGATGCCCTTGTCCAGCAGGAACTTGCGGTACAGGTCCGAGTGCGAATGGGTTTCGCCCAGCTCGTCGCGGGCATTGAAGGCAATGGCGCGCAGCACGGCTTCATCGCGGGTCAGGGTCGAGATACCGCAGACATAGAACGGCAGAAACTTGAAGTAGTGCAGCGTTTCCAGATAGAGCACCTTGCTCTGCTCGGCATCCAGGCCTTCGGCTGCATAGGTATTGAGGAACGGGTGCTCGGTAGCGCGGTGCTTGAGGATGCTGTCGATCTGCTCGTTCATGAACAGTTCGAGCTCGAGCGAAACATCGCCGCTGCGCACGACGTAGGCGGAATCGGACTGGAAGGTTTCCTGGGAGATGGACATGTGCGTTTCCTTGCAAAAGAGGTTAAGAAATCCGAAAAGGCCTGGGGCCTGTGCCCCAGGCGTGCAGCCGATCAGGCGTCGTGGCCGCGATGCTCGGTGCCCCAGATCACGTCGATGCTCTCGTGGGCTACGTCGGTGCGCCGGTCATGGGCACTGGCCCAGCAGGTGTTGAGGATGATTCGCGTGGTTTCCTGCTGGATCGGTACCACGTGGTGCAGCGTGGTGTCGGATTTCAGGAAGTACACATCACCCTTGAGGTGGTGATACGACTTGATGTCGTTGTTCAGGATGTACTGCCAGATCTGCGGGTCTTTCTTGTCCCACTCGCTGTGGGGCACGCACTGCAGTACGCCACCGATGGCCGGGTCCTCGGGCGCTTCGATGATCCAGATCAGGGTGTACGGGTAGTCGCCCCAATGCCAGCCGTGGGTATCGCCTGGGTGGCTGAGCTTGGTGATCAGGTACTGCTCCTGCTCCCAGCAGGCCGCCAGGTCATCACCTGCGATATTGCCGAGAAAACGCTGCACCGCAGGCGATTCGTAGATCGCCGGGATCAGGTTGCCACTGCTTTTGATCTCTGGCTGGTTGACGTTGTACATCTTGCGGTAGGTGTTGCCGGTCGAAGCCACGGTCACGTCGCGACGTACCGAATGGTCATCGAGCAACTGATGCACCTCACCGTGCACGTCCTCCAACAGGCCGCGAGGCAGGAAGGTGAAGTCCTTGAAGTTGAAGTAACCGTTGCGCCGGAACGCGTTGCGGATCTGTTTCATCCGCGTCTCATCGGCCAGGATGGCGTCGAAGTGTTGGCTCAGTTGCTGTTCCAGTGCATCCATCGGCGAAGCTCCTTGGGTTGGCAAGCAGGCACGTCTTTCCTGTAGCGCGCGCCTTGTTTTTGTGGTGAATCAGGGTTGCTGCAGTGCCAGCAGTGCCGGCTGGCGACGACTGAGCAGCGTCAGCAATGGGCCGGTCATCAGTGTGGTGACGATGGTCATGACGATCAGCAGGGTGAACAGCTGGGCGCTGATCAGGCCCAGGTCCAGGCCGATCTTGAGCACCACCAGTTCCATCAGGCCACGGGTATTCATCAACACACCGATGCGCAGCGACGTGCGCCAGGGGTAACGCACCAGGCGCGCCCCCAGGGCACTACCGGCGACTTTGCCGACCACTGCCACCAGCAGCACCAAGGCCAGTGCGCCCAGGCCGGTTTCAGCGAACGCACCCGGGACGGTGCTCAGGCCCGCCAGGGCGAAGAAGCAGGGCATGAACACCATCAGGGCCAGGTGTTCCAGGCGCTCGATAATCATCTGCAACAAATGTTCGTCACGCGGCAGGCACAGCCCGAACAGAAACGCGCCGAATACCGCATGCACCTGCAGCCAGTGGGTGAGGCTGCCATAGACCATGACCCCGGCCAGCAGCCCCAACAGCACCTGGGGTTGCCCGTACCCACTGCGACCGGCCAGCCAACGCGCCAGTGCCGGGCGCAGCACCAGCAGCGAGAACGCCACCAGAACCAGCAGGCCAGCGACCCGTGCCGCCAGCAGCGGCAGGTTGCCGTCGTTGCTGTGGACCATGGCCACCAACGCCAGCAGTAACCAGGCGCCGACATCGCTCATGGCCGCGGCAAGCATGGCCACTGCGCCCTCTTGCGAAGCCAGCAGGCCGTGCTCTTTGAGGATACGCGCCAGCACGGGGAAGGCAGTGACCGAGCACACCGTGCCGATGAACAAGGTAAATGCCAGCAGCGACACGCTGGGCGGCGCGAAGCGGGCGTACAACCATGGCGCCAGCGCGGCCCCCAGCAGAAACGGCAGCGCGATACTGAACACACCCACCACCGAGGCCTTGACGCCGCCCAGGCGCTCGCCAGCAGGGAACCGGAATTCTGCGCCGATGACGAACATGAACAGCAGCAACCCGAACTCACTCAACGCCCTGAGCTGCGCGGTGTCATCCGGGTCGAACAATGCGGCCTGCAGGCCTGGGAACAACTGCCCAAGTACCACCGGGCCAATCAGGAAACCGGCGATCATCTCTCCCACCACCTGCGGCTGCCCAATCCGGTGCAACAGGTAGCCACAGGCTTTGGCCATGGCCACCACGAACAGTAGCGTCATCAACATCATCGCTCGGTCCCTCAAGCAATCATTCAGGTCCACGGTCAGGCCGTGAGTGCTTAGTGAGACGTAGCTCAACATTCAGCCTGCGCAAGAGCGCGCAGCAAAGCCGTCGGTCGCATCATGCGCTGCATGCTTTGGTCTTATATGAGCGGGGATTGTAGGAATGTGAACCGGTTCGCTACAGTGCGTTTACCGTCAACAATTGGGAAAATTCCGCCAAATGAGCGAGATGCCAGGGCTGGTCGCCACGTTGGCCTACGAAGGGCTGTGCACCTTTGAATTTGGGATCGCCGTCGAGATCTTCGGCCTGCGCCGCCCGGAGCTGGACATCCCTTGGTATCAACACCAAGTGGTCGCGGTCGATGATGGGCCCATGCATGCCGCAGGCGGCGTGCGTATCAGCGCAGACGCTGGGCTCGAGGGCCTGGCAAGGGCGCAGACCATCATCGTGCCGGGCTGGCGTAGCCGCCACGAAGCACCGCCCGCTGCCCTGCTCGACGCACTGCGCGCAGCCCATGCTCGCGGTGCCCGGCTGCTGTCGATCTGCTCGGGTGTATTCGTACTCGCCGCCACAGGCCTGCTCGACGGCAGGCGCGCCACTACCCATTGGCAGTTCGCCCATGAGCTGGCATCGCGCTTTCCGCATATCGAGGTCGACCCTAACGTGCTGTATGTCGACGCCGGCCAACTGATTACCTCAGCTGGCAGCGCAGCCGGTATCGACGCCTGCCTGCACCTGGTGGCGCGCGACCATGGCACCCACGTCGCCAACACCGTGGCCAGGCGCCTGGTGATGGCGCCGCAGCGCACCGGCGGCCAGGCTCAGTTCATTCCGATGCCGATCATGAAAGCGCCGCGCAACGAGCTGAGCCGGGTATTGCAATGGGCGCGGGAAAACCTGGAGCAGCCGATCAGCATCTGCCAGATGGCCGAGAAAATGGCCATGAGCGAACGTACCTTCCTGCGCCGCTTCAAGGAAACCACTGGCCTTGCCCCCAAAGCATGGCTGCAGCAAGAGCGCATCAGCCGCGCCCGGGAGTTGCTTGAAAGCACCGCTGGCAATACCAACGATATCGCCGAAGCCTGCGGTTTCACTTCCACGGAAAGCTTCCGCGTAGCCTTCCGCACCACGGTCGGCATTGCCCCTTCGAGTTATCGCAAACATTTCGGGGCAAGCCCTGCCCTGCATGAAGCCAAGAGCTGGCGCGCCCAGTGCTGATGGGCTCGGCGAGCCGATTAGAAGCTGCCTTTATAATTTGTATTAGCGAATCTTTCGTTGATGCCGCAGGGCAAAGCGGATAAAAATCTGTCAACAAAAACAAACACAGGTTTTTCCGATGGGCAGTCAACACTCCGCCGGCGATGCCGCTAGCACCGCGCAACTGCGCCGCGTTCTCGGGCTTCCTGCCCTGGTCTTCTTTGGTTTGGTGTACATGGTGCCGTTGACCATTTTCACCACCTACGGCATCGTCACCGAGCTCACCGGGGGCCGCACCGCCGGGGCCTACCTGGTCACCCTGCTGGCGATGCTGTTCACCGCCGCGTCCTACAGCTTTATGGTCAAGCGTTTTCCGGTGGCGGGCTCGGCATATTCCTACACCAACATGGCTTTCGGTCCAAATGCCGGGTTTCTCGCAGGCTGGTCGCTGCTGCTGGACTACCTGTTCCTGCCGATGATCAATTATCTGCTGATCGGGTTGTTCCTCAACATTGCCTTCCCGGCCGTGCCTGCCTCGGTCTTCGTGCTGGCCTGCATCGCCCTGGTGACCTTGCTCAACGTGATCGGCATTCACTCCGTGGCCAAGACCAGCAACCTGATCGTCGGTGCGCAGATCGTGTTCATCGTGGTGTTCGTTGCGTTGTCGTGTCACTCGCTGACCGGCCAGCCGCTGGAGTTGCTGTCGCCGTTGCTGGGCGATGGCTCCAAACCCGGTTACGCCCCGATCATGGCCGGTGCTGCAGTACTGTGCCTGTCGTTTCTAGGCTTCGATGCCGTTTCGACGTTGGCCGAAGAATGCCGCGATGCTCGCCGCGACGTGCCACGGGCGATCATCCTCACCACCTTGTTCGCTGGCCTGCTGTTCACCGTGCTGGCCTACGTCAGCCAACTGGTGCTGCCTGGCACCACCTTCAGCAACGTCGATGCGGCCGCCAATGAGGTGATGTTCAAGGCTGGGGGGCAGTTTCTGGCCAATTTCTTCACCGCAGCGTTCGTAGCTGGCAGCCTGGGTTCGGCACTGGCGTCACAGGCGGCGGTGTCACGTATTTTGTTCACCATGGGGCGCGACAACGTGCTGCCCCGGCGCAGCTTTGGTTACCTCTCGCCCCGCTTCGGCACGCCAGTGTTCGCCATTGCGCTGGTGTCGGCGTTCTCGCTGCTGGCGGTGGTGATCGATCTGGCAACTTTGGCGTCGCTGATCAGCTTCGGTGCGTTGGTGGCGTTCTCGGCGGTGAACCTGGCGGTGGTTAAAACCCATCTGGTGGACCACGCTGCGCAGCGTGACCTCAAAGGGCTGCTGAGCTATGGCGTAGTACCCCTGGTGGGCTTGGCGCTGACCCTGTGGCTGTGGACCAGCCTGTCGGCGCTGACCTTGGTGATTGGGCTGTGCTGGTTCGCCCTGGGGCTTGCTTACCTGGCGGTGTTGACCGCTGGCTTCCGCCGCCCGGTGCGCCTGGTGGACTTCACAGAAGCCGCTTGAGCAAGCTTGCAACTGTGGGGATTTACCCGCGAAGGCGATGGTGAAGTCATCAGCGCATTCATGGGTGAACCCGCCCACATAGGGGCTAGTGCTGGGGCTCGGCGTTAGCTCTTCGGTGGGGCGCAGATCGAGCGCCGCCCGCGCGGCGCATCGCGAGCTGCGCTCGCTCCTACGTTTGTTTCGGGCCAATTGATCCTGTGGGATTTGCGCGCGGACGCCTTGATGCATGGCGCAATATCGCGTCATACAAA
>NZ_JAFGYW010000263.1:0-487 GCF_017491595.1 Pseudomonas sp. 51_B | reverse complement strand
TCCGAGACCAGCGCGGTGACGGACCAGAACCCCTGGTCCTGCTCGAGCGCGGCCGCGCGGAGTTCGGCCACCGTGAGGAACCCGCCCGCGGCGGACTGGTCCGCCCCGGCCACGTCCACCGGGGCGACCGCGCCCTGCGCGGCGCCGGCCCACGCGGCCTGGAGGAACTCCTCGTTGGTGGCCAGCAGGTCGTCGGCGCGGCCGCGCAGGCGCTCGGGCTCCACGAGGACGGTCAGCGAGCCGGTGGGCAGCATGCGGGGCAGCGACGTCATGGCCTCGGCCAGCAGCGGGGAGAGGGACTCCATGCCCTCCACGGCCACGCCCTCGGCGATCCGGTCCAGCATGTCCGCGGCGGCGGGCATGGCCGGGATCAGCTCTTTGGCGCGCCGGCGCACGTGGTCCGTGATCAGCAGCTCGCGGCACGGGGGCGCGTACAGCTCGGAGGGGTGGCCCGAGCCGTCCTCCGTGGTGTCCTCGAGGGAGCGCT
>NZ_JAFGYW010000262.1:0-487 GCF_017491595.1 Pseudomonas sp. 51_B | reverse complement strand
GTCCTTGGCTGCGAATTCGGCCTGGCGCGCAGCGTTCAGAGTGCTACGCAAAGTGTCGGCGGAGGCGCGCGCCTTGTTCGCATCTTTGCGAGGCAGCGTTCGGTCCTGCTTCAGTTTTGTCAGCGTATCGGAAAGCGCTCTGCGAGCCGCTTCCAGTTCGGAAATTTTATCGGTCAGAAACTGAAGGTCCGGGGTTTGACCAGAACGTCCAAGTACGTGAAAGATGCCTCGGAGCTCCGTCTCCTGCTTCGCAATCTGCCCGTCAAGTTCGCGAAGTCGCAGTTGCGCTGAATAAAGCCGGTCGTCATATACGCCGCTGAGGTACCCGCCGACCATGTCGCGCGTCAGAGGACTATCAAAGTTGTCGAGGCGGAAGATGGGGCTGTGTACCGATGGTTGGTCTGCATAGAGGACGCGCAAAAGCTGATGCATCGTTAGGTTCGATGCTCCGTCACCTTGCGCTTGCGGCATGTCAAGTGCATCGAAC
>NZ_JAFGYW010000261.1:0-487 GCF_017491595.1 Pseudomonas sp. 51_B | reverse complement strand
AAAATCTCGAACTGAATCGATCATGTTCAAACCGACTATCGGCCCCATCGTGGGCCATACCACAACTAACGAAGTGCGCATTTTCATGCGCGGCGAACAACAGGACAAAAAACGCGTATTTGCCGGAGTTCGCGCCCGCAAGGCCGGAACGGAAAAATGGTCCAACAGCGTATTTGCACTTTTGCATCCAGCCACCGATATGTCGGGCGTACTGGTATTACAGGATCTGGACGCCGATTGTGAATACGAATATCAAGCCGGCTGGTTAAGCCCGATGAATCCGGTACACACCATCGACACAGTGGTGGAGTTTCCACTGCAATGGCCGCGACAGCTCTACCGCTTTCGCACCCGCACCGCGCAAGCCAGCCAGCCCCGGGGCTTTATCGTCGGATCTTGTCGTTATCTGCGGATCACCGCGGGCATCGCTTC
Organism: Pseudomonas sp. 51_B; assembly: GCF_017491595.1. NCBI lineage: Bacteria > Pseudomonadati > Pseudomonadota > Gammaproteobacteria > Pseudomonadales > Pseudomonadaceae > Pseudomonas > Pseudomonas sp. 51_B. Next base: position 55 of record NZ_JAFGYW010000261.1, on the reverse strand, counting down.
CTTGCCGCAACTGGGCGATCGCATCTTTGGCTCGATCAATCAACTTGTCGAGAAC
>NZ_JAFGYW010000260.1:0-487 GCF_017491595.1 Pseudomonas sp. 51_B | reverse complement strand
CAGGAATCTGGAACGGGTCGCGGTTATGCAGGCGCAACTGCTTGTAACCCTGGAACAGGCCGCAATCGATCAGGACATGCCGGCCATGATGCTCCAGCAGGTATTTGCTGCCGGTGACCGTGCCGGCAGCGCCGAGAAATGTCATTTGCATGGCCGTCTCCTCGAACCATCGTGTAAGCGCTATTGATCGCTCTTTCGGGTCCGGGGCAGTTGATTTTTATCAACCGCTGCGATGACTCGTCACACGGGAGAAGGCATCGTTTTGACCATCATCAAACTGCACGGGGCGCGGTTCATCAGGCATTCGGCCGTGCCGCCGATGAAGCCGTCCAGCGCCTGATGGTGACAGATGCCGAGCACCAGCAGGTCGAACGCGTTCTGCCGGACGAAGTCTTCGATCACCCGGTACGGGACACCCGAGAGCAAGTGGCTATGCTCTTCATCGAGACCATAGCGCTCGGCCAGCGTATCGAAGGCTTCCTGCTGA
>NZ_JAFGYW010000259.1:0-488 GCF_017491595.1 Pseudomonas sp. 51_B | reverse complement strand
CGGCCAGCATCCTTTTTGAGTAGCGTGGCTGCTGCGGCTTCGTCGTGGGCTGATCGCCAGGGCCGGGCCTGCCTCAACGCCACCCAGGCGACCGAAGTAGCAAGCAGTCGATGTCCAGCACTCAACGCATCACCCGCCACCCCGCGAAAATAGCCGCTGCCGTCGAGTCGTTCATAAGCGTGGGTGGCTATCTCGGCGGGCGCGGCCAATTCCGCTACCGGTCGGAGCGCCTGTTGCGTCCAATAAGGCACCAGGCGCACTCGCTCTGCCGCACCGTAGGGCAGCGGCCCTGGGCTATTCCAAAGATGATTGGAAACGGCTGCGCGGCCGAGACCGTAAATCAGCGCGGACTTGCCAATGTCTGTCAGCGTCGGCTCACTCAGCCCCCACAGGCGCGCAGCTTCCATGGCAACATGCGCGACCTGACGCGAATGCCCGGCCAGCCATGGCAGCTTCAAGTCAATGATGTCTCCGACCAAAGTCAGTGA
>NZ_JAFGYW010000258.1:0-488 GCF_017491595.1 Pseudomonas sp. 51_B | reverse complement strand
AACCGGCCCATTTCACATAGACGATTATCGATCTGAACTTCCGGCGCATCCTGCCCTTTACCAGCGAGCTCCCGAGCACGCCATTCCAGATCGATGCCAACCACGTCGTACATGCGAAACGGCCCCATGGCGAAGCCGAAGCCTTGCAGCGCGGTATCCACCTGCTGTGGATAAGCACCTTCGAAAAGCATCTTGCGCGCTTCCAGTACATACGGATGCAGCATGCGGTTGCCGATAAAACCGTGACAGTTGCCCGACACCACGCTGACCTTGCCCATGCGCTTGCCGAGCGCCAGCGCTGCTTCCAGGGCCGCTGGTGAGGTTTGCGCACCTCGCACTATTTCCAGCAGTTTCATGATGTGCGCGGGGCTGAAGAAGTGCAGGCCCAGCACCTGTGCCGGGCGCCGGGTCGCAGCCGCGATGGCGTCGATGTCCAGCGCCGAGGTGTTGCTCGCCAGCAGGGCCTCAGGCTTGAGCAGACCATCGAG
>NZ_JAFGYW010000257.1:0-488 GCF_017491595.1 Pseudomonas sp. 51_B | reverse complement strand
GCTCGCATTCGCTCATCCCCGCATCCGCTTTCCGTCCGGCCGTGCACCGTGCATCACGCATCGCGCGCCCGAGCCAACGCTCGCGGCTACCCGCCGCGTCGGCCGGATGCGTCCGGGGCTTTTTACGCTTTCCCGCATCGACCCGCGAGTTTTGCGACAATGTCGGACTTACTTCGCGCCGTCGCTTTCAAACGCCTAACGTTCTCCGCCGATGTCGTTGCCCCATATCGATCCGCTGTATTCCCTGTCCGGCCTCTTCGTCGGTTTTCTCGTCGGCTTGACGGGCGTCGGCGGCGGTTCGCTGATGACGCCGATCCTCGTGCTGCTGTTCAACGTCCATCCGGCGACGGCGGTGGGCACCGATCTGCTTTACGCGGCGCTCACCAAGGCGACGGGCACCTTCGTGCACGGGCTCAAGGGCACGGTCGAATGGCGGATCACCGGGCGTCTCGCGGCGGGCACGCTGTGGTTCCTGCATGCGCACGGCA
>NZ_JAFGYW010000256.1:0-488 GCF_017491595.1 Pseudomonas sp. 51_B | reverse complement strand
GCGCGAGGCTGCCTTCGTTCATCATCGGCGTGAACTGCACGATCGCCATCGACGGAAGCGGCGCGACGTAACCCGGATACACCGCGTCGAGCAGCGCCTGCGTGAAGCGCGGAAACTCCGCGTCCATCTTCAGTTGCACGCGCGCGGTGAGAAAGCTGAAGCCTTCGAGCAGCCGCTCGACGTACGGATCGGGCGGCCCCGATTCGTGCATCCGCAGGCGCGCGGCCACTTTCGGAAACTGCTGCGCGAACTCGCCGCCCAACTCGCGCAGATACGCGAGCTCGCGGTTGTAGTAGTCGAGCAGGCGCGTATCCATCGCGTCAGCCTCCCGCCGCCGGGTGCAGCGCCATCGCGCCCGTCTCCAGATCGAGGTCCGAGCGCAGCACGAACTCGACCGGATGCGGAATCGACCACAGCGTGCCCTTGATCTCGAACATCAGCACGTTGTGCCGGCGCTCGCCCGCCGCGCCGCCCGGCGCGTCGAGCAC
>NZ_JAFGYW010000255.1:0-488 GCF_017491595.1 Pseudomonas sp. 51_B | reverse complement strand
GTCCCAGCACCAGCCAACACCGTCTATGTCGATGCTGGCAATGTGAGTGTGAATGTCACCGGCACCACCGGTGGTGACTTCGAGAAACTGGACGTCAGCCCGGCACCGGCTGTGACCGCTATCACCGACACCATCGATACCTCGACGGTGACTCTGACCGCGACCCCAAGCGTGGCCGAAGGCGGCACTGTGGTGTACACCGCCACCGTCAACGCCCCGGTTACTGGTGCTCCGCTGGTGATTACTTTGGCCAACGGCCAGACCATCACCATCCCGGTCAACGCAAGCTCCGGCTCGGTCGACTACGTTGCGCCAAACAACGTCTACAACACCAACACCCCGCTGACCAACAGCATCACCAATGTCACTGGCGGCAACTACGAGAAGCTGGAAACGGCTGGTAACCCAACCACTTCGGTTACGGATGACCCGGCGAAGCTCGATAGCACTGGCCTCACCCTGTCCGCTACCGGCACCGTCCAGGAAGG
>NZ_JAFGYW010000254.1:0-489 GCF_017491595.1 Pseudomonas sp. 51_B | reverse complement strand
AGACATAGGCGGCGCCGTAGATCAGCAGGATCAAGGCGAAATCGTAAGGTGCCATCTGCAGCTGCTCCATGAAGATCAGCGGGGAAATGACAATGAAGGAAAAGTGGCAGGCGAAAGCGAATGCAGAAATCAGCCAGCAGCCGACGAATTCGAAATTGCTCAGCACCAATCTGTAGGGCTTTATGAAACCCACGTGTGGCCCATTCTGAACGGGCCGGCTGTTATCGAGCAGCCGCCACGTTTTCACCAGAACCACGGCGGCCAGGGCGATGAACACCCAGAAGCTGCCGCGCCAGCCGAGCGTGGCCTGCAGAAACGTGCCCGCCAATGGTGATACCGAAATGAAGATGCCCGTGGCGGTGACCATCAGGATCCGCAGGCGATCACGCTCGTTGCCTTCGAACAGATCCTGCACCAGTGCCTGGGACAGCACGAAGCAACCACATCCCAGCGCCTGCATCACCCGGAAAATCAGGAACAGCGTGTAGT